>CAZYYW010000024.1:0-5792 GCA_964651445.1 uncultured Thiotrichaceae bacterium | reverse complement strand
CTAAAAAATCTCGGCAAAAAAAATCGGTAAAAAAGAAATCAACGAACACTCGCCGTGTTTTTATGGGTCTGTTATCCGTTTCACTACTGGTATTTTCTGCCTACTTGTTTTACCTCGATCATCGCATCACACAGCGTTTCGAAGGCCGCATATGGCAGTTGCCGGCACATGTTTACGCGCGACCACTCGAACTGTTTGTGGGTAAAGCCATATCCACTGAACAACTGCTGTTTGAACTGAATTATCTAAACTATCAAGTAGTCAAGCACTTGCCTGAACAGGCAGCACAATATCGTCATTTGAATACCATATTTGAGGTAAAAACCAGAGATTTTATTTTCTGGGATGGTGAAGAATCAAGCCGTAATATCAGAATTCAAATTGAACATGACAAAGTGGTTTCACTGCTGGATTTGTATACCGCTAAGGAAGTTGATCTTATACGCTTTGATGCTGGTTATCTGACGGGCATATTTCCTTCACATTCGCAGGACAGGGTGCTGCTCAAGTTAGATGATGCTCCCGACATGTTTATCAAAATGTTGCTGCTGATCGAAGACCGGCGATTTTTCAATCACTGGGGAGTTGATCCATTATCGATTGCTCGGGCATTATTAGCGAATATATCCTCCGGCAGAACGGTGCAGGGCGGTAGTACACTGACACAGCAGTTGGTGAAAAATCTGTTTCTCAGTCAGGATAAAACCCTCGTTCGAAAACTTAATGAAGCCTTTATGTCGTTATTACTGGAATGGCATTATGACAAAAAGCTCATTTTAGAAACCTATCTCAATGAGATATATTTAGGACAAGATGGGCGGCGAGCTATCCACGGTTTTGGTTTGGCAAGTGAATTTTACTTCGGCAAAACATTAAAAAAACTTTCAATTGATGAGATGGCGGTGCTAATTGGCATGGTAAAAGGCGCCTCTTATTATAATCCGAAAAGAAATCCTGAACACGCACGTGAACGTCGCAATGTGGTGTTAAATACCATGCAACAAGCCGCTTTGCTAACGGAACGACAAACAAAAAATCTGACAAAAAAACCAATCAGTACTGTTAAGCATGCACGTTCAGGATTGTTTCCCGCCTTTATTGACATGGTTAAAATACAACTACAGGAAGATTATCAGGCAGACGATTTAAGCTCGGAAGGTTTGCGTGTGTTTACTACACTGGATCCTTTTATACAGTACCAAACAGAACAAGCGGTCATAAAAACATTACCGCAGCTGTCGAAAAATAAGGACTTACAAGCCGCAGCCGTTGTGGTGTCGCCATCTAACGGTGATTTGTTGGCAGTGGTGGGTGATCGTAAACCGTCTTATAAAGGTTTTAATCGAGCATTAAATGCTCAGCGGCAGATTGGCTCCTTGATTAAGCCCGTCATTTATCTGACGGCGTTGCAGAGCGATTTGGGTTTTACGCTAGCAACAATGCTGGATGACTCTGAGTTTACCCTCAAGATAGCGAATCAGGATGATTGGGTTCCGCTGAATTACGATAAAAAATATCATGGCGATGTGACTTTGTATGAAGCATTACTGAAATCTCATAACGTACCTGCCGTGCGTACCGGACTCGGTGTTGGCTTAGGCGAGGTTGGTAAAACCCTTGCCGCTCTTGGTTATCAACAGCCGGTGTCCTTATATCCGTCGTTAACCTTGGGTACAATGAACATGTCACCTATGGATGTCGCCGTGATCTACCAAACGTTTGCTGCGAACGGTTTTCACAGCCCGTTGCGCAGTGTGCATGCAGTGCTGGATAAAAATCGTCAGCCTTTAGTGCGATATTCATTGCAGGTTGATAATCAGGTCGATACTGACGCTATGCTTATTATCAATTCCGCCTTAATTGATGTCACCCAATATGGCACAGCTAGACGCCTATCGGACAATCTTGAAATAGAGGTCGCCGGTAAAACGGGCACATCTGACGATTTAAGAGATAGTTGGTTTGCCGGTTTTTCTGGCGATGTAATGGCGGTGGTCTGGGTGGGTTATGATAACAATCAGGCAACCCAGTTGACAGGTTCTAGCGGTGCGATGAAAATTTGGCAGCGCTTATTTCAGAATGTTGCTTATAAATCCTATCAATTGCCTAAAACATCGACCTTAAGTCAATATTGGGTTGACACAAAAAATGGTCGTTTGTCAGAGCAAGGTTGTAAAAATGCGGTAGAATTGTTGTTTATCAAAGGGACTCAACCACAGCAAGTAAGTGCTTGTGAGGGTGGTTCGAGCTCTAACTGGTTTTTTGATCTGTTTAAATCAGATAAGCCATAATTTAGATTTTTTTAGGCAGCTCGTTTATGAAGCATGTTTTTCGTCCACTTTTTTGTTTGCTGCTGGCCGTTTTGTTGGCCTCCTGTGCTGCAACTGATAAACGTGCGGGTGATAGCTATTCTTCCACCTTGGCAGAGCAGATTGGCATTAATCACGATGAAGATGGCCATTATAAGTATGATGCCTGGCGATTAAAAATTTCAAATGAATATGAAGCCATTAATGTGCTTTTAGATGAAGCGGATGTGCTAATTGAAAACCGTGCTTTCAATGCGGCGGCAGACAAGCTGGAGCGTGTGCTGCGTATTAAACCGGAATATGCACCCGCTTGGAGTCGTTTGTCCTGGATTGCGCTACAGATGAATGCGCCTAAACGTTCCGTGCAGATGGCTAAACGCAGTAACAGCTTTGCCTACGCGAACCCGGAATTACAAGTGTTAAACTGGCGTTTTATTCGCTCGGCAAGTGAAGCCTTGAACGATGAAGATTCTTACTACCGTGCCAAGCAAAAAATTGAGTCATTAACAATATTTTAACCAGCCATCATTAATTATTAAATATTTATGCGACGCGCATCCAAACATCTTGGCCTGACAGGGCCTTTTACCAAGCAAATTCCTGGTTATCAGGTTAGAGACAATCAACTGGCTTTATGCGATGCCATTGACGATGCCATCGAATCGGGCGGTGTGTTGGCAGCCGAAGCTGGTACCGGCATTGGTAAAACCTTTGCCTATTTGGTACCGGCTCTGTTATCCGGCAAAAAAATTATTATTTCAACCGGTACCCGCCATCTACAAGACCAGTTATTTCACACTGATTTACCGCGCGTTATCAAGGCGCTATCAATACAGTCTGCACCGGCATTATTAAAAGGCCGCAGTAATTACCTTTGTTTGTACCGCCTGCAAATGGCACCACATTTAGGTTTTGTTAATCGTGAATCACGCGCCTGTCTTACTGAAATTGAAGAATGGTCAAAATTAACACAGTCTGGCGATGTTTCAGAACTAACCTCGGTGCCGGAAGATTCTTATGTCTGGCCGATGGTAACCTCAACCGCCGATAATTGTCTGGGCAGTGATTGTGACAGTTGGGATAAATGCTTTGTGGTTAATGCGCGTAAAAATGCGCAGGCAGCCGACGTAGTGGTGATTAATCATCATTTATTGCTGGCAGACATGACACTAAAAAATGAAGGTTTTGCCGAACTGTTGCCACAGGCAGATGCTTTTATCATTGATGAAGCGCACCAGTTATATGATGTCGCCGCCCGTTTTTTTGGCAATGTGGTGAGCAGTCGGCAATTAATTTCACTGGCACGAGACAGCACTGCTGAGCAGGTAAATGATGCTTCTGACATGGCTGAGTTACGTGAATATGCGGAACAATTGGAAAAATCGGCACGTGATTTTAGAATATCACTGGGTGAAAGTGGCTTGCGTGAAACTTGGCACAAGGTGGAAAACAAGCCTGCCGTTAAACAGTCACTGGCAAGTTTGGCGGGAACGCTGAAAGATTTAATAGCGGTTTTGCAAGTGGCAGCAGAAAGAAGCCGAGGGCTTGAGCAATGTTATGAACGTGCGCAAACGACCTTAATTCGACTAGGTGCTTTTTTACAAAAGTCTACCGATGCCGCTGATGATGACGAAGCCCCGTCAGTATTATGGTATGAAACCTATACCCGAAGTTTTATGTTGCATGCCACACCGGTTGATATAGCCACTATTTTTCAGAAACATACCGATAATTTTGCAGACACATGGCTATTCACTTCAGCGACATTGCAGGTCAATAGAAAGTTTAACCACTTTGCCAATAACATTGGTTTGCAAAATTTTAAAAGCGGTGTTTGGGACAGCCCTTTCGATTACGAAAAGCAAAGTTTGTTGTTTTTACCGGATAATCTGCCGCAACCCTCCGAACAAACGTATACACGAGAATTAATGCAGGCCGCGTTGCCAGTATTAAGAGCAAGTCAAGGCAGGGCATTTGTGCTTTTCACCAGTTATTACGCGATGCACAAAGCCTATGATTATCTAAAGCAAATGCTGCCATATGAGCTGTTAGTGCAAGGTGATTTACCCAAGCATCAATTACTGGAAAAGTTTAGAGAAACCGACAACGCCGTATTGTTAGGCACGTCCAGCTTCTGGGAAGGCGTGGATGTGCGCGGTGAGAGTTTAAGCTGCGTCATTATTGACAAGCTACCCTTCGCCTCGCCAGGTGATCCGGTGGTGCAAGCACGCATTGATGCCATTAAACGCAATGGGGGTCAGCCGTTTATGGAATTTCAGGTACCGCAAGCGGTGATCACATTAAAGCAGGGCGTCGGTCGTTTGATTCGCGACGTTAATGACTTTGGCGTGGTGATGATTGGAGACCCGCGTTTAAAACAAAAAGCCTATGGCAAAATATTTTTAAACAGTCTGCCTGCCATGCCCGTTACTTCGAACATTAAGGATGTAGAACAATTTTTCTCTGTGGTTAACGACATGGCTTCAACACAAGAAAATGTGCCGGAGGCAGTGTGAACATACTGGCGATTGACACCTCAACCGAAGCCTGTTCAGCGGCACTAAATGTCAATGGCGAAAGCATTTCTTCACGCTATCAATTAGCACCACGTGAACACAGCCGTTTAATATTGAAAATGATCGATGACTTACTGGCGCAGGCAGAGTTGCCCGTTAGTGCCCTTGACGCCATTGCCTTTGGTCGAGGGCCGGGTTCTTTTATGGGCTTACGAATTGCCGCCGGCGTAGTGCAGGGCATCGCCTTTGCACATGATATTCCGGTGATTCCGGTGTCAACATTAAAAGCCATTGCACAACGTACTTTTGCTGAAACGGAAAAATCGTATGTGCTGGCAACCATCGATGCACGAATGGATGAGGTGTATTGGGCAGCGTATTATCGAGAGAATCAGCAATGGTTATTGTTGGGTGACGAGTGCGTTATCTCACCAGAGAAAGTGATCCTGCCAGCAATATCAGAACATTCGACATCGCCCTGGGTGGGTGCAGGAAACGGTTGGGGGCATTATCAGGAAAGACTACTGCAAGCAATTAAGCATCCGTTGTTCGATATTTATCCCGATTGCCTACCCAGCGCAGACGTTATTGCACAACTGGCGATTGATGAATTTAAAGCGGGTAATAGTGTGCCCGCTGCTCAGGCGATACCCGTCTACTTGCGAAATAACGTAGCTAAAAAGCCAAAACCTGTGCGTTTATGATTCTTCTCGGTTTTCAGAGTACACGCCATTACCTACATTTTTGAGCCGATTTCGGGTATCATGCCCACTTCCCAAACAGTGCATCTGCCAGCGTGACAGCAATGATAGAAATTAACCCAATAACCAATCAGATCAAAGACCTGCGTGAACGTACCGATTCACTTAGGGGGTATCTTTGACTTTGATCGCCGGCAGGAAGAATTAGCAGAAGTTAACCGAGAACTGGAACAACCCGGCGTTTGGGATGACCCCGAACAAGCCCA
>CAZYYW010000023.1:8412-26249 GCA_964651445.1 uncultured Thiotrichaceae bacterium | reverse complement strand
CCATTATGCATATACGGCTCGGTGACCGCTATATTTCGCAGTGTTGATACCTTGAATTTTCCACGATCAGCAGCAGCACCGGTAAACATATGCAAGCCGGTGTCGATAGCTGCACCATTTCTCAATCTGACACTTTCATTTATCGGTACGCCAAGATTGTGGTATTCATAGCCGCTAAAGGTTTCCTTAAATTTATTAACCGGATCACCCTGCGCATGTAATTGATGACAGATGCCACAGTTGGCAAACTGTGAAAAAAACACGGCTTTGCCACTTAATTCTTTAAACGTGAAATATCCGATAGCTTAAAAGTACAATTAGGCATTACTTTTACTGATGGTGATTAGTGACTTAAAGAAACTGGTCGAATTCAGCTTTTCCACAGTAGGTTCTCTATTCTCGGACAAGCTCCTAGAGTTACTTAGTGAGAATCAACTTACCATGGCGGGTAATTCGTAGGCGATATTCTTCTTCTCTATGAAGAATAATTAACTCGTTATTTCCCTGAAATAATTCACTGCTTTTATAGTGTGACAGTAAATTCTGTGGCGGAGTTGTTTCAACCAGCTTATTATTTAAAACAGAATTAACATCCTTTTCTTCTAGAGTCATCGCAAAAAAATTATTAGCTAAAGGTTATGAAGTTTGGGATTGATATACAGCCATTACAAACCATTGATACAGTTTGATCGATATAAGCCGTTAGTACGAGCCGAGTTAATACTGATCGTTAGTAGTGATAGTGAGTAATGATCGTTAGCGCAGGCAGCTAGTACTCGTTATCTATATAGTGTTAATCTGTTTTTTAAGCAGGCGACAAAACAGGAATAAAATCGACTGGAAAAGTCTGTGAATGAGCGTTTTCTTGCAACGCTTCACGCATGACTTTCTTTGCCATGCATTTGCATTTGCCACAGCAAGTACCGACCTTCAACTGCGTAGACAGATCTTGCAAGCTGCAAGCACCTTGATCTACAGCACGCCGAATTTGTCTATCGGTTACCTCATTGCAAATACAAACATACATAATTTAGTGGCTCTTTATATATTAACTACAGCCTATTCTAGTAGAAATGAGAACGATTAGCAATAAGATTCGCTATCATGTTGCTACTACCGTTATTATTCCCTTATATTTCAATGAGTTAGCTTAATATTTATCGTGACTTTTGAATCGACTTAGACTACTATTTATCCATCAGCCAGCCAGACCACTCTACTTCGGTGATAGCCAGCTAAATGTTATGCCTTAAAATACACTAATAGGGGAATACCAATGAAAGGCGATAAAAAAGTATTGCAGTCACTCAACAACTGTCTAAAAGACCAGTTGACCGCCATTAACCAGTTATTCCTGCATGCGCGCATGACAAAGGACTGGGGACTGGGCGAATTTAATGAACACGAATATAAATGCTCCATTAGCGCCATGAAAATGGCCGATGATCTCATCGAACGCATTCTATTTCTTGAAGCTCTGCCTAACCTGCAAGATCTGGGCAAACTACAAATTGGCGAAAATGTTCCCGAAATCCTGTCCAGCGACATAAGCATGCTGATGGACATTCGTGGCAATCTTCAAGACACCATGAAACTTTGTGAGCAAGTAAAAGATTATATCTCACGCGACATGCTGGAAGACATGCTGGAAAAAACCGAGGCCTATATCGACTGGCGTGAAACGCAGCAATGGTTAGTTAAAAACACCGGCCTCGAAAACTACCTGCAATCTCAAACAGGAGATTAATCATGAAAGGCAATAAAAAAGTCATTGACCAACTACAACTTCTGTTAAATGGCGAGCTAATGGCGCGCGATCAGTATTTTGCACATTCACGCATGTATCACGACTGGGGTTTGGACAAGCTATACGAACGCCTTAACCATGAGATGGAAGAAGAAACCGAACATGCCGATATGCTTGTCGAACGGATTTTATTTCTTGAAGGCAAACCTGACTTTTCCAGTCAGGACAAAGTCAATATCGGTAAAACAGTACCGGCTATGTTGAAAAGTGATCTTAAAGTTGAATACAGTGTGGTCAAAGCACTGAAAACGGCGATTAAGATTTGCGAAGACGCTCAGGATTACGATTCTCGAAAAATCCTAATTAAGCTGCTTGATGACACGGAAATGGATCATGCCTACTGGCTTGAAAAGCAGTTAGGTTTAATCGATAAAATTGGCTTACCAAATTATTTGCAAAGCCAGATGTAAAAGAAACAATGCTGGCCCTGTAGATGCTACTGGGTCAGCATTGTTTCTCACTGTCCTGAAAATCACCACAATGGTTCAATACAGAAAAGGCTAAACCCAGCGTTACTATTCTAACGCGAAAGAATTTTTCTCGCTTCGCCCGCCATTTCTACCAATCTTTTTCTCACCTCGCCAACATCACTAAGTGGCGGTTCAAACGCAATACGAACCTGCTTATCATTATTATTAACCGAACAGGCAATGTCCATTCCCAGCTCATCGATCGTTAACAGCACAGCACTATCGGTTTCGGCGATATCACTAAAAGCTTCTACATACAGCTTCACTGCTTCTGAGTGATCGTTGTTCATATGTTCTACCATTCTTTTTTCAACTTCGGATTCAATCATTTTACGGCTCCAATTTTTGAAATATTATTGACAGAAATGCAGGTTAGTTATCATGTTTTATACTGCTACGCGCATATCCACTTTGGAAAAGTTTGAAGTTATAACCAGCGGTGTTTTCGCTTGTAGCGGGTGTTTGTGTATTAACACTGGATAATTAAATACGGTTTCTATCGTTTCTTCGGTTAACACTTCCTGCGGTGTTCCATAATCAACTATATAGCCTTCTTTTATCATGGCTAACTTATCAACATAAAGTGCTGCAAGGTTTAAATCATGAAGGATGACCATCACACCCACATTTTGTTCGCGGGCAAATTCACCGGCTATAGACAATGTTTTATGTTGATGCGAGAGATCAAGCGCTGATGTCGGTTCATCCAGTAATAAATATCTTATTTTCGATTCTTTATTTTTCCACAATTGTGCCAAGACGCGGGCAAGATGCACCCGCTGTTTTTCACCACCCGACAATTGCGGATAGTATCGATCAGTTAAATGTAGGGTATCGGTTAATGACATAGCTTGTTCAGCAATGTGTCTGTCATACGCAGTAAAAAGCCCTGCATTGAACGGGCAGCGTCCCATTAAAACCACATCAAAAACTTTGAAATCAAACATCAGGCTGGATGATTGTGGCAAAACCGCACGGGTTAATGCTCGATCTTTATGCGACCAGTTATCGAGTGTAATGCCATTCATGGTAACAGTACCGGTATTGGCAACACATTCACCACTACAGACTTTTAACAAGGTACTTTTTCCCGCACCATTAGGCCCGACAACGCCAAGCACTTCACCGGGGACAATGGAAAAACTTTGCACATCAAGCAAGGTTTTCTTGCCAATAACAACGCGGGAATTTTCAACGGTTAACATTAAAACTGCACTCGTGTTCTACGTTTATTTAGTAACCATAGAAAAAATGGCCCACCCAAAATTGCGGTGATAATACCAATCGGCAATTCTGCTGGCGTTACCAGTGTGCGCGCAAGTAAATCAGCGAGCAATAAAACAATGGCACCTAAAATGGCAGATGCCGGCAATAAAAAACGGTGGTCAGGGCCAACCGCGATACGAATCAAATGCGGCACCATCAAACCAACAAAGCCAATAATACCGGATAACGAAACCGCAGCACCAACCGTCATCGCCACCAGAATAATCAACTTTAATTTTAGATATTGAATCTCAAAGCCCAAATGCCCTGCTTCAGCTTCTCCCAACAACATGGCATTTAAAAACGGCGCATACAGTGGTAAAAAAAGCACTGGCAATAACAAAAATGGCGTTGCAACGGCGAGTTGCAACCAAGTTACACCACCAAGACTACCCATTGTCCAAAACGTCAAGGTACGCAGTTGGGCATCATCAGCAAGAAACGTGAGGATACCCAAACCCGCGCCCGCAATAGCGGTTATCGCAATGCCGGCTAATAACATTGTTGCCACATCCGTTGCACCGTTGGTTGTGGCAAAGCGAAACACCACTAAAGATGTCAGTACACCACCGATAAAGGCAGCAATTGGCAGGGCAAAGATGAGTGATAAACCGGACAATTCACCGAAAATAACGCCACCTAAGACAATTACCGTAACGGCTGCTAACGCTGCACCGCTGGAAACACCAATCAGCGCGGGGTCTGCAAGTGGGTTACGAAAAAGCCCCTGCATAACGGCACCACTTAACGCCAGCGATGCACCAACAAGTATGCCCAACAAAACACGCGGCGCACGAATATGTGTCAATACTGTTTCTTGCATGGGCGTATAGTGCCACGGTAGCTCTATCCCAACTGAGGCTGCAATTATCGAAATCGATTGCAACATGTCAATTCTAACGGCACCAATGCCGAGTGACAAAATAGCAATAAAAATAAGTAATACAAACAGCGCCGTTAATTTGTAACGTAAAACTGACTCAAGCGGAAACCACATCATACTAATTTGCTTAGCCGAATTTAAGAACTTCGACATTAAAGCCGGGCGACTTTGGTTATGTTTAGTCGCGCAATCGTCGGTATGAATATCGGGCATTCTAATGTCTACTTAATGAATCAAATCGGCCAGATCATGCGCAGCAGAAACTACCCGCGGCCCAAAACCAAGCATATACATACCATCAAGCGAAACCAGTCGATTATTTAATGCCGCGGGTGTTTTCGATAAACCAGGCAAACTAAGTACTTTTTGTTTACCACCAAGTGCTTTTAATGTTCTTGATGTCATTAAAATCACGTCCGGTTGTTTTGCAAGTATTGCGTCAGCAGAAACCGCTCGATAACCTTCGTAGGAAGTCATCACATTGATGCCCCCTGCCAGCTTTATCATTGCATCTGCCGCCGTATTTGTGCCAGAGACCATCGGCGCTCCAGTACCAGCACTGAGTAAAAATATTACTGTCGGTTTATCCTTGTCTTTAGCCGTTTTGATGGCTTTTCTTTGCAAAAAATTAGCGGCTTCAGCTTCAATTTCACCTGCAATTACCGCCGCTTTAGTTTCACGCGCAAGAATTTTTCCAAGTTGGCGGACATTATCCGCGACCGCCTGAAAATCCTTGGCTTTCGGTATTGTATGGTAGGTCACACCACTGGATTTAATTTGCTGAACAACTGAATGCGGCCCAGCCTCTTCATTAGAAACAATCACAGTCGGCGACATGGACAAAACGCCCTCAGCCGAAAGCGCTCGAAGGTAACCAACCTGAGGCAACTGCGTCATCTTCTCTGGCCAGGTACTTGTGGTATCGACGGCAACGATATTATCTGCCAAGCCAAGCAGCACAATCATCTCTGTTATTTCACCACCAAGTGAGACCACACGAACGGGTTCAGATTGCGCTAAAGGAGCCGCGCTGTAGAAAAAGACCAGTGCAAAAATAAATGCAATTCGGGCGTTAAGATAAAACCCGATAGTATTTGCATACTTCGATAAAATTTTTAATGTCCTCATAATCGCCTCAAGAGGTAACCTGCGCATCCATTTGCTTTTCAGTTTTTTTATCAGGAGAAGAGTGACCGACATCGTTCATGTGGCGCAGCTGATCCACATTATTACCTTCCAGGTAAAAAGCACGGGCAAAGCCTGCAACAAAAGAACCACTGCTTGGCTTTATTCTAAACAAATGAAAGTCTTGCAGTTTTCGCATCATGCCCATAAAACTTCCGAATTTTTCCTCAAAATCTTGCATACGATCATTAAACTCTTCTGTGTCACGTTTAATGTGTACTGCCGTTGCCCGATAGGTAATTCGCTTTCTGGCAAACAGCAATTTTGCCCGGCTTTCGTCTTCAATCATGAGCAAGGATACTTTTCCGTTATTCATTAAATTTGCCGTATGCTTGCTTAGCTCACTAACATAGACATAGAAGTCATTCCCTGACTTCAAAAATGTCGCGTAGGTCGCATCAGGAAAACCCTCACTATCAATAGTCGCCATTTGCAGGGATTTATATTCAGTTGAAAACGCCTGAAACATTTTCGTATATTCGTTTATATCTAATTTTTTCTCAGGCACTTTTTCTGCCACTTTTTCTACTTTATCATTCATTACTTTTCCTCGATTTTCTGTCGTCTTTTAAACTTCATACTGTAAATATGGGGCCTTAAGATTTATTTTCTTTTTTGCTAGCGATGCATTTAAAAATAAGCGCAACAATAAACAATGCTGCACTGCCAAGTACGATTAAAATATATGCTTCTATAGCCATAAATTCACCTCAGTTAATTTGTTTGGCAAGTAATCACACTGTATGTTTTACCTATCAATGATATTTATTAGTGCAACTCTTTACTCACACAAGGCTTTTCTTTTACCTCATAAACATCCATATACCACATGTTGTATAAACGCAAATAGTGATCTTTTTTATCAGCATGCAAATCTGCATTTATATTCTCAACTAATATTTCTAAATGATGTAAAACTGCCCTTGCCACCTGTTTATCAGGACTTACGGCAAATCGGCTCATTAAATAACTTAATGCCAGCTCCAGCTTCTCACAACTTATTTGTGCGCAAGAACAATTACTTGGCGCTGCAGTCTCAGACATATATCTAAACCTCGCGTGATAAACAATAATGCTATGAACTTGGGGGCTACAAATCTTTAGCGTTTGATGCCAAATAATCAGACACCCCATCCGGCGTTGCTTTCATTCCACTATCGCCACTTTTCCAGCCAGCAGGACAAACTTCACCGTGTTCTTCTGTAAACTGTAAGGCATCAATCATTCGTAACATTTCATCAATATCACGTCCCAACGGAAGATCATTAACCACCTGATGGCGAACAACACCTTCTTTGTCGATTAGAAATGAACCTCTATAGGCAACATCGCCACCCGGTGTTTGCACATCATAAGCCTGACAAATTTTATGTGTCATATCGGCCACCAGCGTATAGCGAACCGGGCCGATACCGCCATCATTAATTGCGGTGTTGCGCCATGCGTTGTGACTATAATGAGAATCAATGGAGACACCGACGACTTCTACATTGCGTTTTGTAAATTCATCAAGGCGATGGTCAAACGCTATTAGTTCTGATGGACAAACAAAGGTGAAATCCAGCGGGTAAAAAAATACCACTGCATACTTACCCTGTGTTGCTGATTTAAAATGATAATCTTCAACAATATCGCCATTGCCAAGAACTGCTGCTGCTTTAAAATCTGGCGCTTCACGCCCTACTAGTACACCCATTGTAAATCTCTCTATAGTTAGTTATTAGTTAAAGTTCTCGTGCATAGCTTATCTTAATTCAATGCCGCACATTTTCATTATTGTTATCGGTCATTATGAAATCACGTTGCCCTGTGCTTTCTTTATTGGTTATTTTTAACCACCAAAAATTATACAGTTTTGCGTAATGTTTTCTTTTATCATCACTCAAACTTTTATCGGTGCTCTCTACAAGTTTTTCCAAATGGTGTAATACAGCGTGTGCAACATGACTACACGACTTTAATGCATACCGGCTCATTAAATAGGTCAATGACATTTCGAGCTCTGCATAGGGTAGATCCTTGCATTGACATGCAACTTTCTGATTAATAGTTTTCATCATTTTGCTATTCAATTATGACGACTTAAGGATTTTTTCTTAAATGCACTAACACCCACTAAAGCGCCTAAGCCACTAAACATTAGCAACAACGCGCCCGGCAGCGGAATGGGCGTTACCTGCCAACCAATATCTTGCAAGCCCGCATAATCCAGTACTGTGGGTAATTGACGAACGCCTCCCGGTGTTGACGGATCCATCATGGTTTCCTGAATCAAACCACCATAGGTACTCATCACACCTTCGGACCAGTGCGCCAATCCTGCTGGAACTAATCCACCATAAGCAGCAACCGATGCATCGCCAGAAAACAATCCGTTATCTATCTGACTAAACCACGAATCGGCGGAACCATAACCAAGGATATGTCCGATTTCATGAGCAGCGGTGGTTAAAAAATCATTTTGCCCGTTCATCAATCCATCAGTATTTTCACCCCAAAACCAGTTGATGTCGCTATTAAACGACATCGCACCGCCCCAGGTGCCAAAGTCAGTCGCACCAATGCCAGTGGCATTGTTTTGTCCACGAGTATATATCGAATCAATAAAATCACTTGAACCATTTACGTTGAATAAAATGCCTGTTGTACCAAAACCCAAGACACTACTGCCCATGGCACTGCCGCCGACAAAAACCCTTAAGGTGTCTGCTGAAACAGACATGTTATGTTGCTGAATCTGTGAACTCAAATTAGAAGGGTTATTAAACTGAACACTCCATTGATCGCTAGCAGCAGGGTTTATTCGTGACAGACTATCGCTAAATCCTGTAAAAAAATCTGCTGCTTGCTGCAAGCGATCACGGCGCTCCTGATCATCAAAAAAACCACCGTCATGGGTGTAGTCAAACTGAATGGATATTGCTTTGGCTTGCCCTGCCATAATGAGTATCAGCACGGCAGATAACAGCGTTTGCCATAATCTTTTAGCTCTAAAAAAATGTCGCATCTGTCTCTCCACAAATGTAATTACTGGTTAATATTTTGATTTAAATGTAACAGCGTATTTTCTGGATTTACTGGGTTTAAGCAGCGGTTTTCTAGTACTCGTAAGACGCAGTGATTTTGAAGTTACGCCCCATTTCAGCCAGCCCCGTCAGGTGACGCTCGTAGTATTTGTCGAAGACATTATCCACACCAAAGTCGACACGCCATGATGGCGCGGGTTCCCACACGCCATATAAATCCAGTAAGCCGTAACCCGGCGTTTTTGCAGAATCGAACCTGACTCTATTTTGTTTGGCGACCATTTTTGCTCGCGCACCCAATGTTAGTCCGAAGTCGTCAAAATATTTGTCTGCACCCAGAACCAGTTTGTCGCCCGGAATTGTGCGGAAAGGACTTACTTCGCCATTTTCATCCTCTTCATCACCACGTTGCATTGATGCAGTCAGGGTGTAATTTATATCTGAGCCTGGATGCCAGTAGTTACCTTCTAACTCTAAGCCATAGGTTTCAACCCTATCCAAATTGTCTAACATAAATGTCACACCCGTTCGGTCAGGTGCAATGAAATTTTTGTACTCACTGTAATAGGTATTAAAACGAAGGCTAAAGACTTCTTCCGTTAGTCTGAAACCAGCTTCCAGTGTTTTACCCTCTTCCGGTTTTAAATCTGGGTTAGGTATAAATTCACCGCCGGCATGGCCGCCGGATAAAAACAACTCGCCAAAACGTGGGAAGCGAAAAGATTCGCCATAATTAGCGGTAAGGTTAAAACGCGGATTTACTTTATAAACGAGACCTAAGCGCGGTACGACATTGCTTGCTTTGCCTTTACTGCCTATGCCGGGAATGGATGTAACGCTGGTTGATTCACTTTCATACTGATCCCATCGCACACCTGGAATCAGTATCCAGTCTTGTAATGTTGTTTCTAACTGCGCATAAATACCCAGATGACTAGCCTCCGCATCGGGTGAACTAGGACGTGCAGCACCCCCTTTTGTTGCTTTTTGCTCGTCAACATAATATTCCATACCAAAGGTTAAACGGTTATTGCGTTGCGAGCCAAACAACAGGGTATTGCGTGCATCAAACCCTGTGGTGGAGAAATTCACTTCATCAAGCCGACCATCAATGATGAGTTTTTCACGTAGTATCAAATCGTCTCTGTATGCACTAATGGCAACAGACAACCACTGATTGTCAGGATTATCATAACCATAAGCAACACGATAAATGGTTTGATCTGTTTCACGCTTTACCACGACAATGCGGGGGATAACCGCGACGCTGCTGTTCTCAGGAATATCACCTAATTTATACAAATACTGTCGTTGCAAGGTAACGACATGATGACCGGGGCGAAAATTAATTTTCTGCAAATTGGATAAAGTCTCTTCTGCTGAATCCACTAAAATATCACCGCCACCCTGGCGAATATCGTCTGAGTCACGGTAGGTTACATTCAGCAGATAATCAAAAAAACCATCCTCTACCTGACCAAATAAAATGCCACTGGCAAGTTTATCTTTGTTGCCACTCTGGTAACCGCTTTTAAGTTTAAAACCCAATTTCTCACCCGGTTGCAGAAAGTCAGCCGCATCTTTGGTGGTCATCGCGATTACACCACCAAGGGCGTCACCGTATAACGCTGAACTCGGTCCACGTATGACTTCGACTGATTTCAATAACTCCGGTTCAAGAAAAACACGCCCTTTATGACCTGAGTCGAAATTCTGCCGGACACCATCCACGGTAATCATAATGCGTGTATCCGCCATACCTCGAATAACGGGTATTTGGCCGATACTACGAGGGCCGCCGCTAAATTCTACACCGGGTATATCGCTTAAAATATCATCCAGGCTTTGCACCTGTTTCACTGCCATTGCATGACTGTCTACAACGCTGACTGCGGTTGGCGTTTCCGATAACTTACGTTCTGTTTTGGTTGCAGTGACGGAAATCGGGTCGAGCGAATGTTCTGCCACAGCGAAAGCATTGCCAGGCAACAGTAATCCAGCACCCAACATGAGCAAGCAATAATCTACTACGCCGTTACGCCGCCATCTTCCGCGCCACTCTTGTTGATGTGAAAACTTCACGGTACGCGCACTTCTATTATCAGGTGAGGACGTAATTCAATATTAAGACAGCGCTTTGTCGATTCTGCGGGCGGTGGCGGTGGGATTGGATGTGGTTCACCCATCGATTCCATGTCACAAAATGCAGCAACCGGTATTGAGCCATTATCTGCTCGCAAGTTCGCTCTGGAGTCCGACTCCTGCGTAATAACGATGCCATTGCCAGCACTGCCGCCGTTCTGAATCCAGTGTATCACCAGATCTTTTAAATCCCATTCAAACCAGTAGTCATCAGTAACAGGGTTCGGTGGTATTGCGCTAGCAAGGTCATATTGCTTATGAACAATGGTCGATGCCCAGGCTAGGCCTGCTTCATTATTACCGAGCACGGTGCCATTACGATCCACTTCAACAATCTGTGACCACGGTAAGTTGCAGTCACCACCATCGACCTCATCTGCAGGTGAATTATCAACGCTATCAAAACCACTGGTTATGCAATCACCGTCGTGGTCAACATCAATACCGTATTCATTCCATTGCCATGCCGTATTAACCTCACCCGGAATACCTTGCGTCATGATATCCACTTTCACACAAGCCGTTCCATTGCATAGCGGATTAGCAGCATGAGGATTACCTGATGTATCAGCGGATCCAGGTGCGGCGGCTATAAAACCACCCTCTTTTCCCGCCGCATAAAACCGAAGTGTGGCACTAACAATATTATCTTGATGTAAACCAACCAGCATTGCGTCATCAAACTTCATTAACGCCCGGCCGCCATGATTAGACTCATGCTGCCAGACTTTCAAATCTGCAAAGTTGGATTGACCAGTCGCGGTAAATTCATACACTCCACGGTCGCCCGTCGGGTAATGTATTTGTCGATCATAAACTTCTATCAACAGACTGTCAGACGCCGTTGCGCCAAGATTATCGGTTACCACCAATACAGCCGTATAGGTTCCCGGTGTTGTATACACGTAAGCAGGGCTTTGTTCGGTAGAAGTGTCACCATTGCCGAAGTCCCAGTCATAACTCACAATGCTGCCGTCCGAGTCACTGCCGGTTCCTGCAAATTGCACATCAAGTGGTGCCGTACCATTTTGCGGCGTGGCATTTGCAGCACCACTCGGTGACATATTGCCGGGCGCATTGATCGTAATGATTACTGAATCTTCATCACTGCCACCATCGTTATCAGTGACTGTTAATGTATACGTGTAGGAGCCTGCCGTCAGCGCGGTCAATAAAGGCTGCGTAATATCGTCGGCATTTGGCGTGCCTATCCATTGATAAGCCTCAATTGTGCCATCAATATCAGTAGACGCCATTGCATCCAAAGTAACATCAACGGTGTCACCTGCCAGCGCCAGATCAATCACCTGATCCAACCCAGCATTTGCCACTGGCAGTTGATTATTCACAGTAATGGTTAAGGTTGTTATGACGGATGCCGGCGGCACTTCTTGCTCAACGTTGCCATTGTCGGTCACCGTCAGCTTTACCAGATAGACACCAATGTCGGTATAAAGATGTATCGGGTTAGGTTCGGTTGAACTTCCACCATCTCCAAAATTCCACTGCCAGCTCGTTATTTCGCCATCGGGGTCATGACTACCCGCGGTGTCAAATACCACGGTTAATGGTCTACCCCCTTCAATGGGCGTCGCACTTATCTCAACCAATGGCAACTGATTTTGCTCAACGCAGCTAGCAACCGTTATTCCCGCTTCCATGGATTGCCATTGAAATGCCATCCAACCTGGTAGACGGTCACTATTCATGCCGTTGTAATTCAGCATTTGAAACTTGAACACCGGACCGAGTGCTGAGCGTATCATCCAGACATCACCGGCCGAGCGCAAAATCGAACCTTCTGAGAGGTAGTAGTCATACCATCCCAGTAGTGAATCCTCAGGCGTATCACCATATGCGCCGCTGCCCTTAGTCAAAAAAACAAAAGCTGCGATATTAGGGTCTGTGTTTAAATGATTTCGATCAACCGTACCCGCATCTTCATCAATGCATTCAATGCCCGGCGCGCAGGCATCAAAAAATGGATTAGGCCCTAAGATCACCAGGTCTTCATCACTGAGTTCATGCAATGGTCGATCGGTGAAATAACCAACTATCGGCACTTCAATCACTGATGAAAAATCGATAAACGATTCAAACGCGCTATCAGGATTTTCCAATGTCGCCACTTCAACGCCGGCAGAGCCACTAACACCACCATTCACTTTCATTCTAAAACGCTGAAAAGCGATATCCCATCCGATTGAATTATCTGGGTCAGCAGGAAATACTTCAGCATTTTTTTCTAAACTAAAATACACCCATGTTTCATCTCGTGTTGCATCCAGACTACGCGCAGCCAAACCCGTATCACTAACCGAACATTCTAGCGAGACAGCTTTGGGGTTAAGCGTATTATCAAGTTGACTGTCGACTTCGCAACCCGTCAGCAGGAAAGCCGTAACAACAAAAGCTGAACCCGGAAAAAACTTGGCAAGCCATAATGATTTTTTACGCGATGTTTTTTCAAACCAGCACCGATATAAGAAAAACCGAGCGTTTGTAAATGAAATATGCATTAGAAAAACACCTAACGAACAATGGTGGCCGAATCATACTGGCTCAAAAGACACAAAAAAAAGAAGGCGACAGCGTTCTTGCCACTGCCGCCTATTGCAAAACGAAGGTAAAATCAGGCCTTTATATTACGGCGGCGAGCAATGCCAACCAGACCGAGAAGACCTGAACCAAACAACCAGACAGCCGCTGGTACGGGAACTGCAGTAACGGTCAATGTTGGTGCAAAGCCGCCCGTTGCACAAACGCCGCCGCTTGACTCTTTGTCGCAGAATTGTGATACCGCAACGGCACCACTAGCGGCACGCAGAACTGCATAATTTTCCTGACTAAGCGCAAAACCAAAGTCCATTGCACCCGCTATCCACGCATCCATTAATGAGGTTACGTCAACGGATACCCAGCCATTAGCGCCCGATGTCTGGGTCAATGTTGCAAAAGGAGTAGAGCTTTCAGAAATATCACCCCATGCAAGATTCACGTCCGTTTCATCCCAAGCAGAACCCTGCATAATAATATCCGTCTGCACAGAAGGCACCCCCGCATCACCCGGGCAAGCACCAACAAAACCGCTGGGCTCACAAACCGCATATAGATTTAGTGTAGCGGTAAAACCAACGCCTGAACTCAACGCTGTTGCTTCCGCTAGTGCCGCTGAATCAAATTGCACCAGTGCTTTTGCACCATGGTTAGAATTGTGATTCCACACTAGCAAACGACCACTATCACCAGCTGGCGAGCCTTGATTGCCTAAAAACTCGTAGTGATAGGTATCCTGAATGGTATTATAAGTCGCCGCCTGAACGCCGCTTGATAAACCAGTCGCTAACACTGCAGCAACCGCAATTTGAATATTCTTTGATTTCATTATTTTTTTCTCCAATTAAAATTTTAATTTTAAGTACGGTGCAATTTAGAAAGAACCGACCTCTTTTTTTTGTAGCGGAGGCTGGCTTCCCTTGCACCGTTGGCGTTATACCGTTGGAGACTAATGGGTGGCTGGCGAACATAAGACACTGCAAATCTGGCATTCGATACGCTTGTATAGATCATGCGTATCAATCTAGTAGGCAAAAAATGTTGGCTATACAAACAAATTACTGAGCGTTCGAACCGACACGCTTCAATATATGCGAATGATAACGATTCGTGTTACTGTTGTCAACTATTGTAAATCGTAATAAGCAATTTTAACTTTGGAGCCGTCAACAACTCGGCACTCCAGTAACACAATTCTCACACTGGCAAGCCTGCATACCCCAGTTAACAACACTCTAAAAATAACAGCGCGTAGCACTAATATTTGTAAATGCTAACGATTCGCGTTACTATTGTCAATTAATTATTCAAAAGTTTGACCAAACCACTATGATGGAATACATCCGCAGTTATCTTGATTACGCCATTTTCGGCACCCTTGGCATCATGAGCTTTTTAGCGGTGTGGTTTGCTATTGAACGTTTTCTTTACTACCGCAAGGTAGATCTGCAACAATTCAAATACGCTGAAGATCTACAGGTTGCGCTGACAAAAAACCTGACCACTATTTCAAGCATTGGCTCTAACGCCCCTTATATCGGGCTGCTGGGCACGGTATTTGGCATTATGCTGACTTTTTATGATATGGGGCTAAGCAGCAATATCGATACCCAGGTGATAATGGTTGGGTTAGCACTGGCGTTGAAAGCAACTGCGATGGGGCTTTTTGTCGCCATCCCTGCCATCATTTTATACAACGGCCTATTGCGGCACGTTGATGTTTTAACGGCTCGTTGGAGCGTTAATCAAGGCAGCGTGAATGAGAGTAAATTAAACACGGAAAACGGCTACCGAGCAGAAGGCCTACAACATGAAACGCTTTGACAGCATTAATGTCATTCCATTTATCGACATCATGTTGGTATTGCTGGCGATCGTTTTAACCATCTCCACGTTTATCGCCCAGGGAAAAATCATCATTGAGTTACCAGTAGCCGAGTCTCAGGTAAGTTTTTCAAATCAGCACAGTGTTGAAATCGCCATCGATCAGGATGAGTCATTATTTTACGAAGAACAACCGCTTGATCTGGAAACCCTGCGCCTCAGATTGTCGACGCTTGAAAGCACTACGCCGGTTGTACTTCGCGTTGATCGCGGCGTGCCTTTTGGCCGTTTCGTTTCGGTTGTTGATATTTTGAAGCAGTACAAACTGGAATCCCTGTCGATACTGACGCGCGAATCACTACAACAGTAACAATGCCTTTAAACTCTCAACATGCCACTGGATTTACACTGTCCGTACTTTTCCACGGCGCTATTATTGCAAGCTTATTGCTGGGTCAAACAGGATCTCAGTCGCTAGAAAAACCGGGGGAAATACTGCCTCTTTCACTTGCGATGTTTCAGGCAGAAGCCATGCCAAAGACTGCCGCAGCCACGCAAAAACCAATACAAGCGCCTGAGGAATCTACGGTCAAACCGATTGCCAAAACAATCGTACCGAACAACACCGTTACCCCACACGAAAATAAGAAAATAGACCCTACCCGTGAAGTTCTAACTCTGCCTGTGGATGAAATAATTCTTGCGGAGAAAGCAGTCACTGCGAAAGTAATACCAGAGGAAACAATAGCAGAGGAAATAATAGATGATTTACCGAATGAGGCGCAGACTGAAGCGGATGACAAGCACGAAAAAATAGAGGCGGAAGTTAGCAGCGTCTCTGCAAAACCATCTACACTGTCCCGTTCCATCAGCACCAATAACAATTCTGTAACCGACCACGGCATAATAGAAACACTGGAAGCGGAGTATATGGCAGCACTACGAAAGGCCATTGAGGCACAGAAGCATTACCCGAAACGCGCTCGTCGGCTAAAGCGTGAAGGTGATGTAATAATAGATTTTATTATTTATCGAAACGGAAAAATTAACCATATACAAGTACAACAGTCGTCTGGCACTCAAATACTTGATAATGCGGCGGTCAACGCAATTAAACGTCTTGGTCAATTCAAGCCAATCCCGCCCGAGATTCCACGTGATAGTTGGGCTTTAGAAATCCCTATCACCTACGCATTAATGTAAATTTTTAATGCATGGCATTCAAACCCTGTGACATTCAAGCCAGACGCAACCTCACTTAGCGTAACAATCTAACACTGCTGGTACAGGATTTAGGCTGCTCCACACGCACCACATGACACTGCAACCTCTTGACACACGAGGTCAGGCATAAATCCCATAAATACGCTTTTGAGCGGCTATCCATCGGTTTTACATCCACCGCACATAACTCGCCCTTATTAAATAAGGCCTGAAGTTTGGTAACCTCAATGGTTATATTGACCAGGCCATGTTGTTCCTTTCTGTTATGTAAAATCATGATATATGCTCCAGCGTTATTAGCTGCCATCGCCATTAGTAAAACTAAGGCTCATTAATAAAGCTATGCTATTAACAAAATAATAAGCCGCCGCTTTACTAACCAAAAAATTCAAAAGTGGCAAGTCCTTATGCCAAAAAATCCCTTTGCCAACACCACCCTGTGCAGGCTTTTCCCAACACGTCCTTATGCAGGAGTCTCCCCGACTCTACTTGCGATACACGTCATACGAAAATTCGGTTTACGCTATGCCCTGTACCGCGACAATTTTTCTCGATCCGTACAAAGTTATCACTTGGTTAATATCAATCTATTCTGTCGCGTTACTCTTAAGCGATACTGCTCTTTACCATGTAAAATAATAATTTCATGATTACCACTAAATAGACTCGTTGAGCAAAGATACCTTTTGTCCTTTATTGCTGCCATTTCTTCATTAAAACTCGCGCTTATTGTCATATTAATCACTTTTAACTCTTGTTAGATTAAAGGGTCCCTTAGCAGGAAAAAGCCTTATTTCTTTTTCAGCTTTTCTATTCACACAGTTATTACAACTACCAGAGCAAGTCTTACTGCTTTCTTTTTTCTGCGTACCACAACTCATAACATTCTCACCTCGGAACAAATAATAATAAATAATTTTTATAAATAGTCAGCCCTAAGGCAGCTCTATTTCTACTGCACACATTTCACTATGCAACAACTTCATTCAATCCTTTAGAAAAAGCCGCAAGACTGGAACGACGTAGCATGATTAATGGTTTTCCTGATCGCTTACAAAACTTCTTTAGTTTATTTACCGCTTCATGGCTTATGCAATCTTTTGGGCAGAACACCATATCGGCTTTAGGCAATAACGAACCAAGGCGTTGCCGCCCATCATTTAAACCGCCATCGTGATAAATAAATTCACCTTTTTTGTTTTCCACCAAGGCTCTAAAATGCGCATTCATCCCGTCTCTACCACCAACATATAAGATGCAATTACCATTCAAATTTTTATTCGCACAATCAGGTTCCGTATCGCAGTTTGCACACTGTTGATTTAACAATTGCGACAAAGTATTTTCCATTGCCTCATGTTCTTGCTTTAACTTCACATGATCTGACCGGATAACCCCTAATTGATCGCCGCTCTTCATCGCAAGTTGCTGCCATTCATCGGCCTGCGTGACTG
>CAZYYW010000023.1:0-8312 GCA_964651445.1 uncultured Thiotrichaceae bacterium | reverse complement strand
AATTGATCGCCGCTCTTCATCGCAAGTTGCTGCCATTCATCGGCCTGCGTGACTGTTTTTTGTAAAGCTTTCGCTTTAATCGTCAGCTTCTTCTCAAGCTCATCGAGCCGATTTTTCATACCGGTCTGTGACTGACTAAGCTGGTACTCAGCAATAACATTTTCTGCTTTGTGTAATTTTTCCCGCAAACTTTCTGCATCGCTCAAACGCTGCTCAAGCTTGCGAATAGTTGCGCTCTGCTGCGAGGCTTTTTTTCTGGCGATTTGCTCTTCATTTCTAATTTTTCCATCAAACATTTTTTTTTCGTGCTCTAGTCGCCGCAACCTTTCCATATCGATGCGTACCGACGCACCCGATAAATGCGACAACATATGCACGTCGCCATACATTTTATCTACCAGTGCAATGCTGGTTAACGGATGCGTCAGCAATGCCCAGTACACATTGGGCAGTTGATCCTGCTCTATGGCATCCTGCCAAAATAGCTCCATTGCTTCTGGTTGTAAATTCTGCACTTGCTTAATCGTTAACTTATATTTTTTATCGAGATACTTACTGAGATATTTAGCGGCATACGTTTCTTTACTCGCCACCGAAACAAAACTATGATGCCAGTCGTAATCACTCATTCCCGCCTGCATGGTTATATTTAGTTTGCGACATAAATGATTCAGCTCCACCAATGTCAAACAGGTGCCAACCACACTGCAATGAAAACTGGCTTCCAGTTCCCATATTTTTTTTCTTTTACTCAATGGTGCAAAACACTGTTTCACTGATTTCTTCTCTTCCACACACCGTAAACACATAAGGCTCTACTTCCTAACTTTTCATACATTAATACGAATGATAATGATTCTCATTAATAAATCAACTAAAATGACCAATACTTTTAAATATCTTTTACATTTGATTTATATATCAATAAATTACTGAATAACGATACTTATTGATTATTTAATCATTAAATATAATTTGATATATTTATCATATTTGCTATTATTAGAGCACTATTATGCGTTTTAAATCACAATGACTGAATCTGACATTATTAACGAAATTATCGCACTGGCAAAAAATCAAGGCCTTAGCCAGGGTGAGCTGGCAACGCGCGCCGGCATTCGCCAAGAAACCTTGTCACGCGCTAGAAAAAACTCGACCCTGCGTTTTAAGACCGTTCAGCAACTGGCGCAGATTGTGGGTCTGCAACTAAAATTAATTCCTGACAATCCAGTGGCTGACAAAATACAAGAAGGCACTCTCTTTCCCTCCGGTACAGATAGATGAGAGCGGATAAATGAGCACTGACCGAGAAGCCGTAATCTGGACTCGCCTGAGCGGTAAACCTAACCGCATGGGACGACTCTATGTCACCGACAAAGAATGCCGTTTCACTTATGACGAAAACTATCTGCAAAAAAACCTGCCCGGTTTGGGTTTGGTTTATGCGCCGGAGTATTACGGCACCACAACAATCAGCCGAGAACGTAAAAAACCGTTTGATTTGTTTCCGCCAATACAGTCACTCATACCACCGCGGCAGACCGATAACTTTCAGCGCAACCTAGCATTGAAATATCTGCAAACAAAACATGCAACCTCATTCAACATTCGGGACATGGCAAGTTTTGATGCGGATTGGGAAATACTGAAAATTTCTGGACACGGCGGCATCGGTCATCTTGACGTCTTTGAAAATGACCACTTTGCGGAAAATTGGTACGGTAATCCACCCGCACATAAATTGATGGAAATAAGCGATGAACTTGGCTTTTCATTAAAGCAGTTCATGACCTGGTTTGAAGAAGACATCGAAGTGTTTATACAGACCGTAGGCCCCACCCCCAGTGTTGGCGGCGCTATCCCAAAACTGTTGCTGTCCATTCCTGAATCTGGCTGGGATGGTCGCATCGGCTTGCCGACCCGGGAAAAAACACCGGGAATTATCGACATTGTTTTAAAATTTGAACAAAGTACACGTTACCCTGGCATCATCGAATTGGAAATGCTCACCCTGGAAATACACCGTGAAGCTGGTTTTGATGTGCCGCGATACTGGTCGTGTTTTTTCAAAGGCATGCCGGCGCTGGCAATCGAACGCTTTGACCGCGATCAAAACAATACTCCTTTGTGCAGCGAAACGTTGTATTCCATACTCGCGTCAGGCACCCCATTAAACAACCACTTTGACTATCGATATGACTTGATTGCACAGGCCATCGACCTGTCTCCGGTTGAATTTGTCAGCAACACCAGCGATGCCAAACTGCATCTATTCAAACGCTTGTTGATGGCTTTGCTCACTGGTAATGGTGATTTGCACCTTGAAAATTTGTCGGTCACTTGTAGCAACGGCATAAAAGGTTTTTCTAGAATTTATGACCCGGCACCCATGCGCGCCTATGCCCAGCACGATATGTTAAGCGTAATGCCCTTTGGTGAATACGGTGAAACACCGGATGACAGCGAGCAACCCATTGCCTTAAAACAAGCAGTGGAGCGATTCGCCAAAAATTGCGGCTTAAGTAAAACCCAGTATCAAGAAATCGTTAGCGACAGCTTGTCAAAAACCAGCACCTTTAATGCCCGGCTTGGCGAATTAAAAACCGTGCCGGATGAAAACAAAGAGCGATTAAAAAAACAGGTAGAAGCCGTTCGAGAAAAGTTACAGGAAACCCTATAGCTTTAGGGCACCTCTATTAAAACTACTCTTTAATGCCTCTTATCAATGCCTGTATATGGCCAGCATTTGCAGCCAAATCCGCACGCCCCACACGTGAGCTGGATTCTACATATAAAGAGGATTCATCGAGATTAATGAAGTTTACTTGGATAAAAATATCATCTTCAAACAAAAACACCGGTGAGCGCACAACAAAATTGGCATTCTTACTTTCGCTGTCGTTCGACAGAACACTCCAGCCTGATTCCGCGGCGACAAATAACACCCGTTTATATAATTTTTCAGCACCGACACTAAACACCGGTGTCTGCAGTTCTTCAAACGCATGGTCATCAGCCGTTTTTGCCTGATTGCTGGTCAGATACACCGCTAAACGTTTTTGAATACCTGGCGGCTTAAATAAATTCGCCTCGTTTTTGTATAATGTAAAAAACACCAACCCTACAACCAACGCAATAATCGCCATGAAAATTTTTAATATGGTCATCCGCTACCTCTGCCATTGAATATCATTTATTTGCACACCACAATAAGCTGATAATGCCATAGTTGGTATTATATCGCTAATAGAATGTCTGCAACATTACTACCTACCGAGCCTCACAAGAAAAACCAGACATAGCAGGCTAAAAAAGCTTACATTATCCTTGTCCTTTATGGCAACTTTTTTAGCAAAAAATGGATGGCTTTTGTGAATATTAAGCCTTTACACGATACAGAGAAATATAAAAATGTCGGTACCAATATCCTATCTCACCGTTATCCTGATCTGGAGTACCACACCATTAGCTATTCAGTGGAGTGGCAATGATGTTGGTTTTCAATTTGGTGTTGCTGCTCGCATGGCTATCGGCTTGTTTGTCCTGCTTATACTGCTGCGCTTTATGAAAATCGAATTCCCATGGCACATGAAAGCACGACGAATTTATCTCATTAGTGGTTTAACAATTTATATAGCAATGAGTTTTGTTTACTGGGCAGCACAACAGATACCCAGTGGCTGGATTGCCGTGGTTTTCGGCTTATCACCGGTATTTACCAGCGTGCTTGCAAGCCTTATTTTAAAAGACAGCCAACTCTCTGCTACACGATTAATTGGTATGTCTGTGGGTTTTGTCGGATTGCTGGTTGTGTTCGTCGAAAGTATCTCCATTTCTACAATGGCTATGTTTGGCATATTAGCCACAGTAGTAAGTGCCTTAACGCAGTCCACCGGTTCAATACTGATCAAACAGCAGCAACCTGACTTTCATCCAATAGCGATTACAGCCGGCAGCATTACTATCGCATTACCGCTGTTTATATTAAACGTCCTGGTCACTACAGGCTGGCCTGACAGCATACCTGTAAAGGTAGCATTGTCTATTTTGTACTTAGGCATAGTGGGTTCTGCACTTGGCTTTTCCTTGTATTTTTATCTACTAAAGAAACTTACGCCAGAGCGCCTTTCCATCATAACGCTGATAACACCAGTGACAGCTTTATTACTGGGGGCTTTTTTGAACGAAGAAAATATTAGCGGTAAAGTATGGTTAGGTACATTATTTATTCTCGCGGGTTTAGCTATCTATGAATACGGCAAGTATCTACCACACGTTAAAAAATGGAAAATACGTTGGTTACAAAAGCCGCTTTGAGCTTGCTGATATTTTTTATAAAACGGAAAATGTATCAGCAAGTGAAAGTAAACTAAAAACATATTAATGAGCAATGTTATGCCCGAACCATTAAAAAATCTTTACAATGAGCAGTTAATTAACAATCTTTGCCAGGAGATTAGTAAGCAGCATCCTGCATTTAATCAAGCGGAATTTAAAGCCTCCGTATTTAGTGAGAACTGGGTAAATAAGGAACTAAAACAACGCATGCGACACATTGCACAATGCTTGCATTTACAGTTACCCATAAATTACAAAACAGCGATAAAAATACTGAAACCTGTTGCTGAAAAATTCAATGGTTTTGAATATATGTTTTTTCAGGATTTTGTCGAGTGTTATGGAATGGATGACTTCAAAACATCTATCGATGCATTAGAACATTTTACCAAATATGCCAGCTCAGAATTTGCCGTGCGCGCCTTTATCATACAGGACGAAAAACGCATGATGAAACAAATGATGCAGTGGGCAAAGTCCGATAACCACCACCTACGGCGCTTAGCCAGCGAAGGTTGTAGGCCTCGGCTACCATGGGCTATATCACTGCCACGTTTCAAAAATAACCCCACCGTTATACTGCCAATTTTAAAAACTTTAATGAATGACGATAGCGAATATGTGCGCCGCAGTGTAGCCAACAATCTAAATGACATCGCCAAAGACCACCCAGACGTGGTCATTAAATGGGCAAAGCAGTGGCTGGGGAAAAACAAAAACACAGACCGCCTAGTTAAACATGGCTGTCGCAGCTTACTAAAACAGGGCGATCAGAAAACCTTACAATTGTTCGGTTATGGTAAGTCATCCGATATAAAAGTAAGCCAGTTTAGAGTACCAAAAAATATTGCTGTAGGCAACAAACTAACCTTTACCTTTTTATTAGCTAGCGAAAAAGCAGCACTAGGAAAATGCCGCATTGAATTTGGCATCGACTTCGTTAAGGCAAATGGCAGTTTAAGTCGAAAAGTATTCAAAATCGCAGAAGGTGATTATGCCGAACGTGAAAAACAAATAGAAAAATATTTTTCCTTCAAAAAAATATCTACACGAAAATATTATACTGGCAAGCACCAGCTTAGCATTATCGTTAATGGCATAAAGCAGATAACAAAATCCTTTAATCTGATTCCCTAAAAACAATGCAAGCAATTAATAGAGGTGCCCATATGGCATTACTTGATTACAGCATCACTACTTTCCGACTGAGGTTTAAATTTATTAATAAAAAACGCAATGCCCAATAATGACACGCCAAGCCCCAGAAACGAAACCACACGCCATAACCCATCAAGATCTCGCATATCCCATAAAAACACTTTTACAATGACTAACAGTAAAGCAACAACACCTGCTTTTTTTGCATCGGCATTATGCTTATAAGCCCCATATATCATAATAGCGAGAGACAGCAACAACCAGACCAGCGAATAGGTATATAACTCACCTTCTTTAACCGGCATATCTAATCGGATACCTCCGTTCCATAAGTGCCGTATTTCTAAAGTGACAAATAAATAAAGACCAATCACGCCTATTACCCCCGCAACCTTAGCCAGTTCTTTTATCCGCTTGTAAATAATTACCGCAAGCACTACGGGGATTCCGTAGGCAATGAGCAATAGATTAAAGATGGGCGTATTTCCCACACTCTGCGCACTCCACAACGGATTATGTTGCAGCATGTTATAACCTACAAACAACACCGCTGCCGCAATGATATGCAACAGTGCCAAGCCACGATACCATCTCTTAAAATGTGCCAGATTGTTGGACTTCCATTCGTAGATAATGCCGACTGCTGCCCATGAACAAATATAAACGGATGCTTCTGCTAGGGTAAATTTTTGCGCAAAAATATCACCACCGTATAACAAGTAACGTGTAAATACCGCCAGTGTTAGTATCAACAAATGCGCCGAAGCACTGTGCAACCATACGGTTAACTCAGTATTGTCACGCACTTCCCTTGCCGCCACTAAACAGCAAGCCAAACAACCAAGGTAGGTTAACAATAGTGTGAAACTGCTGACATCATATAAAATAATCCACGGGTTGAAGGTCAGGCGCACTATCACCACCAACAGCAACACCTTCATAATGATGGGTAACACTGCGATTTTAATTTTTCTATCGATATAGGCAAGACCGATTAGTTGTACTGCCAGAATCAGCGTCAATGTGAATTCTGTAAAAGCAAAAAAACACGCCACTGCAATAGCACTTTGCGATGCAATAGCAAGGGCGGCTTCTACCTCTACCACTTGCTTACGTTTTTTCCATTCCGTTAGAAGGAATGCGTACATGCCACCGAGAACAATTGTTGGCAATGCCCACGCTAGGTCATTCTGCATTCCAGAAACTCGCAAGTAAGCGAGTATAAGTGCGATCAATGGAATAAATAAAATAAATGATACCCAATAGCCCGGATGCCGATTGTTATAAAACTCCCTACCCCCGATTGCAGCGAAGGCAAAGGTAACAAGCAGTAACATAATTATGTAGGCACTTTGTAAGTCATCCGCCATAGCTTCAATGGTTATCCTCCAATCATGAAAACCAATGTCCATAGAGAATAATTCGAACAGTATTGGCGATAATGCAATCAACGGCAACAACTTGAACAAAGGCAGATTATTTCTAGCAACCAAAGCCGCCACAATCGGCAGCAGTGCCATAGCGGGATAACTTAATTCATTCAGATCTTCGACACGTAATGCAAAAATTAACGCGACAGATAATGCAACAAAAACAAACGTCAGTTGCCGGTAAATATTTCTACCGGGAAATTTTCCTGCATCGATGGCGCTTAACTTTAAGCCTGAAAAAGAAAGTGCTACCGCAGCATAAGCTAGTGCTGCCAGATAGCTGGCACGAAACCCTTGCCCGGTGTCTGGTGAATTCAGTGACAGGACAAACCAAGCTATTGCACCAAACCAGGTTCCCCACCATAACCAGCTACGGTAGATGTGGCGTTGCAACCAGAATGAAGCACAGGTGACAATGAAACTGTACAACAGTGCGGCTTCGATACTTTGACTGTTTGGGTTAACCAGTATCGGCACTAGATAAGCACCTAGCAAACCCATGGCTGCCATCAGCGGGCCATGTTTCAATGCCAACAACATGGAGAGGGCAGACATTAATGCCATCGCAATAAAGGTCGTGTAGCCAGAATATAACTGGTATAAGTGAAAACCAACCAGCAAGGCACTGTAAATTACCAGCGAACCTGCCGCCACCAGAGCGGCATGTACCCCGGCTTCCAGTTGACCGCTGCGTCGTAGTTTTTCACCAGCAACAATCAGTCCGCCACCAAACAATAATCCTAAGACAATGCGTGCCGTTGGTCCAAGCAGGCCATTTTCGATGGAGTAGCGAACCAGAAAAACACCGGCAAATACCAGACAAATACCGCCAAGAATGACCATCCAGTATTGCTGTAACAGCATCAGCCAGTTGATAGCAGGCTGGTCTACGGCATCTTCAGAGTCAGTATTCGAGTAAGTTGTACTAGGGGGATCTTCTTTGGCTAGCTCGGCATCCCAGTCAGACTTCACCGGTGCTAATTCTGCTTCATGCTCTGCTTTCACTTCAGGCAGAGGCTCTAGCGCTTCTGTCTCATCACTTACTTGTGACGCACTGGCTGATGAGGCCGCTGCCTGCTGTGACCAGTGTTTTATTTTAGTTTCAAGTTGATGAAGTCGTAACTCCAAATTTTTTATTTTTGACAGCGATACAAAGCCAAGAATTGAACCAACCAATAAGATTAGCGGAATAATAACCAGTAAAATTTCCATGTAAATTAATACCAAGCTAGCCAGAAAGTAATAGGATAATAGCGGATATTTCTGCTAGTCCCAGCTTTAACTTACTGTTCGATTGTGCTTATTGAAATACTGGGCGCTCTTAGCATGTTCTCATTGTGTATAAATGCGTATTAGGTTGGGCTCACTAACAAACACCAGTTC
>CAZYYW010000022.1:24079-26890 GCA_964651445.1 uncultured Thiotrichaceae bacterium | reverse complement strand
AGGGCTTCTCGCACTGGCGCGTAACTGCGACGATGTTCTGGGCAAGGACCAATTTTTTTCAGGATCTCACGGTGCACTTTTGTTGGGTAACCTTTATGTTGGTCAAAACCGTAAGCAGGGTATTGTTTATGCAAGTCTTGCATCTGCGCGTCACGTTCAACTTTTGCCAGAATCGAAGCCGCACTGATGGCTGCCACACGTGAATCACCTTTAATGATTGCGGTGTTGTCACAAAAACAGTCAATTAAATTTTTGTTTCCATCGACGAATATGTGGTCAGGTACTGGCTTCAATTTTTCTGCCGCGGTTCGCATCGCCAATAATGAAGCCTGCAATATATTGATCTCATCGATCTGCTGGGGCGAAATGCTAATGACCGACCACGCCAGCGCTTTTTGCTTTATTTCATCGGTTAATAGCAAGCGTTTTTTTTCTGTCAGTTTTTTAGAATCATCTAAACCATCGATGTTGACGCTAGCATCAAGAATAACTGCCGCCGCCACCACATTACCCGCTAACGGCCCGCGACCGGCTTCATCCACACCCGCCAGCAAACCCCTGATAATGGGTAATTCGTCCTGCAATGTTATTTTCATTACTGTATTATTCTCATCCTGAATTAGCGTCATCAACTGGCAAGTCAATCGAGTTGTATAATAACAAAAAATAATAGCAAGCATTTGCTGTCATAATTTTCTACGATAAATATCCCATGCCATCTCCAACCACACAAGCCAGACCAAAAAGTATTGTCATCGTTGCCGGTGAAGCATCAGGTGACGCCCATGCTGCGCGTCTGGTCAAGGAGCTGAAAAAGTTCGATGACAACATCCTCTTTCGTGGCATGGGTGGCGATAGCCTGCGCCAGCAAGGTGTCGATATTTTTATCGACATGGCCGCGTTATCGGTAGTCGGTTTTTTCGAAGTATTAATGAAATACCGTATGATAAAAGCCGAGCTGGAAAAACTGAAACAAAATATCAAAAAACAACCGCCCGATCTTTTAATCCTGGTCGACTATCAGGAGTTCAACCAGCGTCTGGCTGCTTATGCAAAAAGCATCGGCATTAAAGTTTTGTTTTATATCGGACCACAGGTATGGGCATGGCGACCAAAGCGCGTGTATAAAATGGGTAAAATCGTCGATCATATGGCCGTTATCATGCCCTTCGAAAAAAGGCTTTACGATGATGCCAATGTACCGGTGACATTCACAGGTCACCCACTCACCGATGAAGTCGTCAAAGACAAAACAACACAGCAGGCACGAGAATTACTGGGCATTAAAAATGTGACAAGTGTCGGTTTATTTCCAGGCAGTCGCAGTGGTGAAATCGCAAAAATACTGCCCATCCTGCTTGAGACTGCCAAACAAATTAAGCAGCAATTATCAGAGCAGCATAGGGCAGAAATCCAGTTTCTGTTGCCCGTCGCAGATACCATTAGTAATGACGATCTGGCACCTTTCACTGCGGAGTTAAAGGCGCTGTCCGTAGTAACCGTCGAAAACAACTTTTATAACTTGGCGCAATCCTGTGACATTATCCTCACCGCCTCCGGCACTGCCACCCTCGAAATAGGCTTGTTGGAGATACCCATGGTAATCGTTTACAAAACATCGGCTATCACCTATTTCATTGCTCGAAACATGGTCAGTCTGGAGCATATTGGACTGGTCAATATTATTTCAGGCAAGGAAATCGTCAAAGAATTTTTGCAAGGTGATGCAAAACCCCATCAAATTGCCGAAGAAGCGCTGCACTTACTGAACGATGAGCATTATTACCAGTCCATGCAACACGAGCTGTCCTTAATACGGAAAAAGCTGGGCGATGGCAATGGCTCTAAAAATGTTGCAGAGCTTGCCTGGAACATGTTAAACAATAAACCATAATAAACCACTATACATTACTCATTGTGAACAGATTTTTTTTAACTTCTAGTCTTTGTCGCTCCGGCGTTTTGCGTTGCAAACTGTTACGTTATGGCCTGTTATGCCTTGTTTTCTTATTCAGTAGTGGTTGCGCGACACTAGACGGCCCGCCCAATCCAGATGACCCGCTTGAAAGTTTTAACCGCAGCGTATTTGCCTTCAATGAGAGTGTCGATAAATATGCACTAAAGCCAGCAGCTGAGGGTTATGACTTTATCATGCCCAGCTTTGCCAGCAAGGGTGTCAGCAATTTCTTTAGTAATGTTGATGACATCGTGGTTTTCGTTAATCAGTTGCTGCAACTTAAATTAGCCGAAGCCGCCGCCACCTCAGCACGATTTGTTTTTAACTCAACCTTTGGCTTACTGGGTTTAATTGATGTTGCCAGTGACATGGATTTAGCCAAACAAAATGAAGACTTTGGGCAGACACTGGCAGTCTGGGGCGTACCCAGTGGCCCGTATGTCGTGTTGCCAATACTCGGCCCCCTCACTGTGCGCGACACCGCCGGCTTGGCAGTCGACTGGACATATTTTGACCCCATCTTTAAACGCCAAACGCTGGAGCAAAGTCTGGTTACTTTAACCATCAAATACATTGATGTTCGTGCTGGTTTGATCAAGGCTTCAAATATCCTCGATGATACAGTGCCAGATAAATACGCCTTTGTTCGTGATGCCTGGAAATTACGCCGTGAGTTTTTAATCTACGACGGCAACCCACCAAGTTACTTTTCAGAAGATGAACTTTTTGAAGACGATGATTTATTCAGCGATGAACTCTCTGATGAAGGTTTGCTGGATGAAAGTTTGCTACATGAAGAAGGCATGAAAAGCCAGATGGAACTGATGGTCATTGAAAAAGACAGTACGGGTGGA
>CAZYYW010000022.1:7987-23979 GCA_964651445.1 uncultured Thiotrichaceae bacterium | reverse complement strand
AGGCATGAAAAGCCAGATGGAACTGATGGTCATTGAAAAAGACAGTACGGGTGGAACAAAAGATGAATAATCAGACCATATATACCCAGGCTATAGATTATATAGCCGCCTTTAAAAGCAGAGCGCGTAAAAATCACACTAGTGTCGTATTTTCATCCATCAATAACTGCTGAAACATTTCGCCCGACACCGGTTTATGATAATAGATACCCTGTATCGCATACACATTTTTTACGATAAAGTAATCGGCACTTTGTTTTGTTTCGACACCCTCTACGATACATTTTTGTCCCATCTTTTCAGACATTGCAATAATAGTATCGACAATCACTTTGTTCTCGACTGCACAATTATCATCACCAGAAACAAATACTTTATCAATTTAATTGCACTGATCCGTAGTCTGTACCAATAACATGAAAGTGAAGAAAAGCCTGTACCGATATCATCAGTATTGGCTAAAGTTGGTGGTGTGGCAGTCACCTTCTAGAACAATCACGACCTGAAATTCCAAATAAGTGGCGGATTGATGACAATAGTTGTCTATAACATAACACTTTATTGTAGAAACCGCTGTGGGCAGTCTCGCAAGCCGAATAAATTTAGCAAGCATATTGCCCAATCAAAAAAGACCTTGACGTAGATAGCTCAGGCTATTGAAGCCTAAATAGACATAAAAAGCCTGTTGTTGCTGCGGATGATTTAAAACAATGTTCATGCTGGCACAGCTTTTGCTTACAGGTATTAAGAGAAGGTTTAAATCACGCAGACTGTTGGTCAAGAATTCAAGAGTCAACGTTGTCAAAGACCGTTGCCAAAGACCGTTGCCAAAGACGCTTCTGAAAAAATGCACGGTACGTTGTTATTGCGCATAATTCAAATAGTACGATTAATTCACTAAAAATAAACATCAAGGAAACTACCAACCTGTTTTATGTTAGGTGGTTAGTGACGCAACTATTTTAATTAGGGAAAAATATGTGGATCGTACAGTACAAACCAAACAATGACTCTCAACCATGGCACACGCTAGAGGCTTATGACAACAAACCCCATGCCATCATGCATGCTTCAAGGGTGTCTGATCAATATTTTCTGGTTAAAGTGATTGACCCGGAGGGCTATATAATCTGGCGTAAGTAAATCGAATCGCCTCCGTCAAACATTTTTTACGCGATGTGTTTTTTCGCCTGAAGTTTCATAGCCCGTAAAGCGGAAGCAAACACTACTCCTGTCGTTAGCGCACCGCCATATCGCCGTTAGCCCCACGTGTCACGTCCAGAACATTTTTTAAATGTGATATTTTTTCCATGATGCGTGTTAGTTGCTGTAAATCACAAATTTCAATGGTTACCGCCATACGTGCTGTCTGTTCATTTTTATTCGACATGGTATTGACGGCGATAACATTTACCTTGTCATCGGACAAGGTACGCGTTATATCACTCAACAAACCATGCCGGTCATGTGCATCAATCACAATATTAACGGGGTAACTCTGCGTATCAGTATCGCCCCACTCGACTTCAATCAATCGTGCCTGATCTTTTTCTTTTAAATGCAGAATATTGTTGCAGTCATTGCGGTGCACACTGACACCGCGGTCTCGTGTGATAAAACCAATGATGTCGTCATGCGGTACGGGCATGCAACAGTTGGCAATGCTGGTCAATAGATTGCCAACGCCTAAAACGTTAACGCTGCTACTGGCTGTCTTTTTCGTTTTGTACTGCGGCATTGCCTGCACTGGAATGCCATCTTCTTGATTCTGTCCAAGCTCATGTAATATGGCCGACATTTGTGTGATACTAATATCACCACGTCCCAGATTTATATAAAACTCATCTGCCGATTTCAGTTTGAAATGTTTCACCACTTCCGCAAGCTCAGGTTTGATTCCATGGCGTTTGAATTCACGCTCGCATAAGGCTTTGCCTTCAATCGTATTTTTTTCTTTATCCTGCGTTCTGAACCAGCTTCGAATGCGATTTTTGGCGCGTGAAGTTTGTATAAACCCTAAATGCGAGATCATCCAGTCACGCCTGGGCGCTGCCTCTTTGGCGGTTAAAATTTCGACACTTTCGCCATTTTTCAGTACATAGGTTAACTGAACAATACGCCCGTTAACTTTTGCACCTCGGCATCGATGACCTATTTCAGTGTGTACTGCGTAGGCAAAATCCAGCGGTGTACTACCTTCGGGTAAATCGATCACGCGACCTTCCGGCGTTAAAACATAAACCCGGTCATGGAACAATTCCGAATGGAAATTTTCCAGCAGCTCTTCATCGTTATTTTGTGTTGTATCCAGCAATTTTCGTAAAGATTCAATCCCCATTTCCAACTTGGCGTTACTTGCACTCCTTTCTTTGTAGCGCCAATGGGCTGCCACCCCAAACTCGGCAAACTCATGCATCTGCTTGGTACGAATTTGAATCTCGACAGGTTTGCCGTGAGGCCCATACACCGCTGTGTGTAAAGACTGATAACCGTTTTCTTTGGGATTAGCGATATAGTCATCAAATTCATTATTGATGTGCCGCCACTGAGCGTGTACCAGACCTAACACGACATAACATTCCGCTATATTTTCAACCACCACACGAACCGCACGCACATCGAACAACTCGTCAAAGCTGCGGCGCTTTTCCGTCATCTTTTTCCAGATGCTGTAGATGTGTTTTGGACGACCGTAAATTTCTGTGGTGATGCCCTGTGTACTGGCGATTTTTTCTATATTCTCAACCACCTCGGTAATTAATTGCTCTCGTTGTTCAATCTTACCATCCAGACTTTTTGCTATACGCTTGTAAGTATCGGGTTCAAGGTAACGAAAAGCCAAGTCTTCAAGCTCCCATTTTAGTTGCCCGATGCCTAAGCGATTAGCGATTGGCGCGAAAATATCAAGACTTTCCCGAGCTATGTCCTGCTGCTCAGTTATAGTGGCAAGTTTCAGTTGCCTTAAACGCTGTACACGAAAGGCAAGTTTTATGAGAACGGCACGGATGTCGTCAACCAGAGACAACAACATACGACGGAGGCGTTCAACTTGTTCGGGTGATGATTCGTCACTCTTGCCATGAAATTGGTGCAGTTGAATAACACTGTTGATCAGTTGCATAATTTCACTGCCAAAAATGCGTTCGATTTCAACTTTGTCCATGCTTTGCATCAAAGTTGTACTGCTTAATAATGCAACAATGAGCGTTGTTTCATCCGAACCTAATTCACTCAGTAACAGGGTTACATCAAGGCTGTTGGGGATTGAGCCTTCCGTGCGTAAGTCCCACACCATGACACAGGCGTGGCGCAACAGGCTGTTTTCTTCCACATCAACACCCACCAATCGATGCAGGTATTGATCGATAGTGAAGTCTTTGCTTATCTGATTAAAGTCACGTGTTTTTTTCATAACAACTGCGATTCATTTTACGAAGAGGCGTACTAGGAGCCTGTCGGACTTAGTATGAATCTACTGCGAAAAAGCCATTTTTGTTCATTTTTCCGATTAATTTCGTTAAATAGCCGTGCTATTCTCCTCAAATAATCGAAAAACTGCCCTAAAAATGGCTTTCTCTCGCTACGACTAACTAAGCCCGACAGACTCCTAGAAAATTAAGTTTAGCTTAGATGAAGAGGAAGGTGCCCTTTAGATAAAAATCGTCGGGTAGATAAAAACCGCTCCGCTCTGAGATTCACGCGTGAGCAAGCGGCATAGAGAAAAGTATAAAGACGGTTATGCTGTAGATTTCAGTGAGTTTTCACCCATCGAGAGTTTGCGCCAATCGGTCAATACCTGCGCTGTTAGCCTTACCAACAGTCACGCAAAGCAAGAAAATACTGACTATCTATTTTTGACAGTCAGGACACTTGCCATACAACGTCAGGCTGTGATCGGTTACTTCAAAGCCTTTATCTATGGCAACTTCGCGCTGCCGGCTTTCAATTATTTCATCAAAGAATTCTTCTACCTTACCGCATACTACGCAAACGATGTGATCGTGATGACCCTTTTCATTGAGTTCAAATACCGCCTGACCACTTTCAAAGTGATGACGATCAACCAAACCCGCAGCTTCAAACTGAGTTAATACGCGATATACCGTTGCCAGACCAATTTCTTCACCATCATCGAGCAAGGCGCGGTATATATCTTCCGCACTTTGATGACGAACTTTGGAGACTTCAAGGAACTCCAAAATTTTCATACGAGGTAAGGTTACTTTTAGACCGGCTTTTTTTAAATCACTTGATTCCATAAATTTCTACTGATTATCGTTGTTATATACGGTAGTATTTCGCCCCTTGTAGAGAGCTTCACCATTTAAACACGTTTATGATACGAACAACCACCATCATTTGGCACAAAACAGGGGAAGTCATGCAAAAATTTCTTATTGTTGGCCTCATGCTAACGCTAAATGCGTGCGCCAGTTGGCTACCTGAAGCCCACAAGCTGGACTTGCAGCAAGGTAACTCAGTCAAGCTGGAACAGTTGGAAGCCATCTCCATTGGCATGAGCAAAGGTGAAGTCCGCAGAGTCATGGGTTCCCCCATGTTAGCCGACCCTTTTCACAACCAACGCTGGGACTATATCTACCGTTTTGTCCCGAGTAGAGGCTTTGTCAGAAAGTCCCTACTGACACTGCATTTTGAAGAAGATATTCTAGTGAAAATTGATGATACAGAGTACATAGAACCCTGATTACTGCTACTAAATGTATGTCTAAACAGCCACCATAATTTGTGTCTTTCTAGCACACCGCCGCGTCGCAACTGTAAAATCAACTATTCACGGGTCTGTGCCCTATCGAGTGGTATACCATTATTTTTTATAGACACAGAGGTCACAGAGTTATCATTTATAAGGTTTAATAGATTCACCAATCTTGATGCTATTGAGGTTTATCTGCACCCCTGTAGTAGTCATGTTAACTTTAAACACACTCTGTGAACTCTGTGGTCTCTGTGTCTATTATCTTGTTCACTCAATGTGGCATAGATTCCTATTCACTAAATAGAAGTTCCCTTCTTCATCTTCTTACCCTGTGCCGCGCGTTGACGTCTGACCTCTTTTGGATCTGCAAGCAACGGACGGTAAATTTCTACTCGGTCACCATCGGCTAATATTGTAGTCATGGCTGCCATTTTACCAAATATGCCGACTTTGGCATCTTCCAGCTTGTCTTCAAGTTCGGGGAAATCCATCATAATACCCGACTGAACGATAGCCGCACCTATGGTGGTGCCGGCGTCGACATTGACCGCGCGAATTATTTGCTTTTCAGGCAAGGCGTAAGCGACTTCGACGTTGATACTTTCAATATTGCTACTTTCAGTATTGGTGTTTTCGATATTAACGCTGTCGACAGACATTATTATTCTCGCTCACCGTAGACTTGTACCGCGCGTTTGCAGAACGAATCAACCAGTGAGTTGGCTATTTGGGTGAAGATTGGCTTCGCCGCAATCGACATCAGAGCGTTATCAAATTCAAAGTCGAGTTCAAGATTTACCCGGCATGCATTTTCAGTTTTAAGGGGATCAAACTGCCAGTAGCCGGATAGTTTTTTAAACGGCCCATCCAGTAATTCTAATTCAATGCGAAAATCTTTAGACAGCCGATTGTGCGTAGTAAAGGTTTTATTGAGTACGCCTTTGGCGATCTCTACCGAGGCAACCATTTCTGTATCGGATTCACTTTTCACTGCAGAAGAGCGGCACCAGGGTAAGAAGCTTGAGTAGGCGGCGACATCGTTGACCAGTTGATACATTTCAGTTGGCGAATAATGTACCAGAGCGCTGCGTTTTATATGTGACATAAACTGTTATTTAAATTTTTATGGCATCAACAGCATTCAAAAACACGATGATGACGGCTAACGGGGTGACGTAACGCACCAAGAAACGCCATAGTTTATAGATTTTTGGATTCGTTTTCAGCTCATCCCAAGAAGATTCTTCGCGCATAATCCAAACTGCAAAAATAGCAATGAACAAACCGCCTAGTGGCAGCATGATATTTGCCGTTAAATAGTCAAGGGTATCAAAAAACGTTAAATCTTCAAAGATATAGGGAATGCTGAATGTTTTCTCTTTCCAGATATTAAAGGAAAACACCGTGCCCAGTCCAACGACCCAGGTACTAATACCAATCCACACTGCTGCCGTGACACGACTAATACCTTTATTTTCAACCAGATAAGCCACCGCCGGTTCAATCAGCGAAATCGCAGACGTCCAAGCAGCAAATACCAGCAAGATGAAGAAAAGCACTCCAACCAAAGTACCGCCTTGCATATGGCCAAAGGCAATCGGCAACGTCTGAAAGATCAATCCCGGGCCAGCGCCTGGCTCCATGCCATTGGCAAAAACAATCGGGAAGATGGCAAGACCGGCAAGCAGTGCGACCACGGTATCAGCAAGCGCAATCCACATCGCAGACTGCACAATCGAATGTTCCTCCGACAAGTAGGAGCCATACACCATAATCGCGCCCATGCCCAAACTCAGGGTAAAAAACGCATGCCCCATAGCGATAAGGATGCCTTCAGCACTGATGCTAGTGGGCGTGAATAAAAATTTAACACCTTGCATAAAATAACCGGTGGTCGCGGCATAAAGCACAAGAATAATCAGTAGCCCAAATAATACCGGCATTAGGTAGACAATCACTTTTTCCAGGCCGTTTTTGACACCACGTGCCACAACTATCATGGTTATCACCATGAAAAGAGTGTGCCATGCTAATAACCGTTCCGGATCACCAACCAGATCGGCAAAAATACTATTGGCACCATCGGCAGTAACCCCTTCAAACATGCCGCCAGCGGTACGGAACACGTAAGACATAGCCCAGCCGGCAATCACGCTGTAATATGACAGGATAAGAAATCCTGCAATTACCCCCATCCAACCCAACCACACCCAGTTGGGATTACGCTTTTCATCTTTCGCCAGCGCCTTCATGGTATTAATTGGACTGCTTTTACCGCGCCGCCCCAGCATAATCTCGGCAATCATAATGGGAATACCAATCAGCGCAATGCACAAGATGTACACCAGCACAAAGGTGCCCCCCCCATTCTCACCAGTGATATAGGGGAACTTCCAGATATTGCCTAATCCAACCGCAGAGCCAGTGGCAGCGAGAATGAATACTGTGCGGCTGGTCCATTGACCATGTATTGAAGTGCGTTGTTCAGCCATAGATTTCTTTAGTATTATTTTTATGGTTTATTGTTATCAATTTATAGCACCGACTCAAGCTATTTTTGAAATTATCGTAAATTTCCCGCCAGATTCATCTCAGACGAGGGATAGTAGTTATCACTCAATATCGTTTTTGCTACGAAGAAAGACTTTATAAACAAAAGATTTCGTCCGCGAAATACGCGAAAAAAGCAAAAGAAATATAATTTTATTTTCTGTTTTTTTCGCGTATTTTGCGTTGTTCGCGGACTAGCCTTCATCTTTTGACTTTACGCTACTGCCCATAAGCAGGCATACTCTAATTTTTTACACAATGACAGTTTAGTGAATCTGCCCTATACTTCCCAACCAGATTTACCACCGCTGACCAGAACTCAACCATGGCCAAGAAACCGAAGAAAAAACAGAACGACAACACCATCGCGCGCAATCGTAAAGCGCGTTATGATTTCAGCATCGAAAACAATTTCGAGGCGGGACTGGTGCTGGAAGGCTGGGAAGTAAAAAGCCTGCGCGCAGGCAAAGCACAGATTGATGAAAGTTATATCTTTGCCAAAAATGGCGAGTTAGAATGGGTTGGCGGCACCATCACACCGTTAATCACCACCTCTACCCATATTCACCCTAGCCCGACTCGTTCTCGGAAAATCCTGATGCACCGTCACGAAATTGACCGCTTGATTGGTCAGATTGAACGCAAGGGTTATACGCTAGTACCACTCGCCCTGTTCTGGAAGAAAAATGGTCGAGTAAAAATAGATATTGGATTGGCAAAGGGTAGAAAGTCTCACGACAAACGCGCTGCCATTAAAGACCGTGACTGGCAGCGAGAGAAAGCCAGAGGCTTAAAAATTCGATGAATTTACTAGGTTGGCTGTTAATCAACTTCTTACCACCAACTTTCCTTCCCCATCTTTTCCATTATAACCTGATGCGCCTTTAACTCTTCAGCACTTGCCTGAATGATTGTTATCGGTTTTCTGTTGCTGGACAATTTTTTAACCGCACTGTTGTCAGCCGCAGAGACATCGTCACTTTCCAATGACAATGCACTCTGCCCGCCCGTCATCCGCAAATAAACTTCTGCCAGTAACTCCGAGTCAAGCAAGGCACCATGAAGCTCACGATGTTTGTTGTTCACCTCATATTCTTTACATAAGATATTGAGGTTGTTTTTCTTACCGGGACGCATTTTTCGCGCCATTACCAAGGTGTCAATGACCGTGCAATAACTGGCAACCGTGCCGTATTCAGCACCTGCCAGTTGCAGTTCACTGTTGATAAAACCAACATCAAACGGCGCATTGTGAATGATTAATTCAGCCCCATCCAGATATTCGATAAAATCTTTTACGACATCGGCAAAACGTGGTTTATCGGCTAAAAACTCATTGCTGATACCGTGTACTGCCTGTGCGCCTTCATCAATCTCACGGTCAGGTTGCAAATACTGGTGATAATTATTTCCGGTCAGGCGCCGGTTTATCATTTCCACGCAACCAATTTCAATAATCTTGTGCCCCTGCCGCGGGTCAAGTCCCGTGGTTTCGGTATCCAGCACAATCTGTCGTGTATTGATTAATTTGTCATTTTTCATGGTTTTATTGTATCAGTACGCTAGTTAAAACCTTGTACTTTAAGTGCAAGGCTTTAGCTACTACTCACCTTTTTTATTGACACAGAGCGCACAGAGAACACAGAGGTAAGATAAGCCTGTCTGTGTGCATTGTACAGGAAGGCGATACACAGGCAGATAAGTAACATATTTTTCTCTGTGGTCTCTGTGTCGAAAAAACCAGACAAAATGACTTCTTAGTGATTATTAAAACAACCTATGCACTTTCAGTGCATAGGTTGAGTTTCATGGTTGAAGCATTTCATCAATGGCTCGATTTGCCAGCATGTCAGCGTATTCATTACCAACATCACCCGAATGCCCTTTCACCCACTGCCAACTAACCTCATTGGCCTGAACTACGGTGTCCAGACGCTGCCACAGATCAACATTTTTCACCGGCTTTTTAGCCGCTGTTTTCCAGCCGCGCTTTTTCCAGTTCGCCAACCATTTTGTCATGCCTTCAAGCACGTATTTTGAATCGGTATAAATTTTTACTGGACTAGAGCGGGTCAGCGATTCCAGCGCTTGAATAACCGCCATCAATTCCATGCGATTATTCGTGGTTTTCGCTTCGGAACCATAGAGGTCCTTTTGCTTTCCATTGTAGCGTAAGCTAGCTCCCCATCCCCCTGGACCGGGATTGCCACGGCAGGCGCCATCGGTATATATTTCAACAATTTTTGCGCTCATATAAGCCTATTTTTGTGTTGATGCTGTACAATTTAGCGAATAGTGACACGATTTATGCCACCATGCGCTTCTGACTGCATATTTCTGACTGCACGATTCTGACTACAATAAGTCTGGCTGCAATCTTATAGTGCTACACCCTATAAAACTAGCCATAAAAATTCCAATCATAATAAAAACTAACGACAATAAAACAACCGTACCGATACCTTGAAAAACTTATTCCCCAACATATCAAGCACCCGTTTTAAAGCCCCCGCCCTAATCCTGTTCAGCGGCTTAATTCTCACTGCCTGTAACCTGACCCAGACAACAAAAAAAACGGGTATGGATATTGCGCCAGAACAAACCACAACGGCCAAAAAGGCTGCCACTGCGCACAACTCACCACAAGCGCATGATGAATTTGAAAATTTTGAAACACTTTTTCTGAAAGACCAGCCTACATTGAGTATCTGGCCGCGTGTACGTGACGGCTTTAAGCTACCCGATGACATCGATCACCCAGCCTTGCGAAGTGAAATTAAATGGTTCGCTAAACATCACAACTACATGCAACGCGTGATGCTTCGTGCTGACCCCTTTATGTATTTCATTTTACAAGAAGCGGAAAAACGTCAATTACCAACAGAGCTGGTGTTACTGCCCATCGTAGAAAGCGCATTTCAACCTTTCGCCTACTCTCATGGTCGTGCGGCAGGCATCTGGCAGTTTATCCCTGCCACCGGTCGCTATTATGGTTTGAAACAAAACTGGTGGTACGATGGACGGCGCGACATCTACGCTTCCACACAAGCGGCGTTGAATTATCTTGAACACCTGAATAAAATTTTTAAAGGCGACTGGATGCTGGCACTGGCAGCGTATAATTCAGGCACTGGTACCGTGCGACGCGCGATTAGACGCAATAAAAAACTCAACCTGCCGACTGATTTCTGGAATTTGAAGCTGCCAAAGGAAACACGTGCTTACGTGCCTAAGTTGCTAGCGCTCAAAGAAATTATTTCAAACCCTGAAAAATACTCCGTTAGCCTACGTTGTATCCAAGATGCTCCTGGTTTTCGCAAAGTAAAATTAAATGCACAAATTGACCTGGCGCTTGCCGCTGAATTAGCCGAGCTCGATCTTAAAACGCTGTATAATTTTAATCCCGGTTTTAATCGCTGGGCAACAGACCCTGATGGCCCGCATCGTTTAATTCTGCCCATTGCTTCGGCAGAAAAATTTGAAATAAATTATGCGAAGCTGCCAACGGATGAGCATTTACGCTGGTCACGTCACAAAATAAAACCCGGTGAAACGCTCAGTCACATTGCTGTGCAGTACAACACCTCGGTAAAGCATTTAAGAAAAGTGAATAAGCTGCGTGGCAATAGTATTCGTGCCGGCAAATACATCATGATACCGGTTTCCAGTAAAAATAAAAGCACATATGCACTGTCCTCAACGCAACGTTTAAAAGCCACACAGAGTGTTAAACGCGGCACTGCCAGCACACGTATAAATCATCGCGTACAAAGTGGTGAAAGTTTCTGGACTATCGCAAGAAAATATAAAGTCGACATGCACAAACTAGCCAAATGGAATGGAATGGCAATAAGAGACCCTTTAAAGAAAGGGAAAAATCTGGTGGTTTGGACAAAAGGCTCGAAAACAGCTTCTCGAAAAACGCATAATCCTAACAGCACCATAAAATCAATACACTACACCGTGCGCAACGGTGATTCACTGTCTCGCATTGCCAGCAAGTACCGTGTTAATGTTAAAGATCTGCACCGATGGAACACGATAAAGGGAAAATATATTCAACCCGGGCAACGCTTGAAACTATACATTGATGTTACCGAGCAAAGTGGCAGGCAAAGTTAACTGCCGCAAAAAAGACGTTACGTGTGACAACTAAATATGCAACTAATAAAATTTGGTATGACTAAATGAGCACATCTATTTCATTTCTTGACCTGAATAATTATCAGCCGCTGGATTCACTGACGCCTGAAAATCTAAAAGAAATCGCAGCCAAACTTGAAGTCGTTGAACTAAAGAAAGGTGATACTGTTTTCGAGGAAGGCGACAAAGATGACCAACACGTTTTTCTCTATACAGGCAATATTGATCTGATCAAAGCCGGTAAAACAGTCAAAACGCTGGAAGCAGGCACTGTCGATGCCAAATCGGCAATAGCGCATATCATTCCACGAAATTTTTCATGTGTCGCCGCAACGGATGCAGTGATTTTCAAAGTTGAAGAAGACCTGCTAGACCTTATGCTGGCATGGGGACAAACCGGCAGTTTCCGAGTAGAAGAACTTAGCGGTAGTGACGATGGTGACTGGATGACACAGATACTACAAACTGAAGCGTTTCGTCGTATTCCGCCGGCAAACATTCAGGCAATTTTTACCAGCCTTGAAGACATAAGCGTCAATGTGGGCGACTGCATAATCAAACAGGACGAAGCAGGTGATTACTTTTACATCATCAAATCCGGTCGTTGCATGGTTACCCGCAAAAATCCGGGACAGGACAAAGACATTAAACTGGCCGACTTAAATGCGGGCGACACCTTTGGCGAAGAAGCATTGATCTCTGACGCTACGCGCAATGCTTCCGTCGTGATGCTAACCGCGGGCACTTTGTGTCGTTTATCAAAAGACAACTTTCTCAAATTACTTAACGAACCCATGATTGAAAAAGTGGATTACACGTCTGCTAGGCTGAAAGTAAAAAACGGTGATGCCTTGTGGCTGGATGTGCGTTTGCCTGCTGAGTTTGCTTCTGCCCACATCAGGGGTGCAAACCATATGCCGCTTATTTTCCTACGCATGAAAATGAAAGAACTGGATACGATGGTTAACTATATTTTATATTGTGACACCGAACGCAGAAGCGCCTCAGCGTGTTACATACTCGCTGAAAAAGGTTACAAAACCACCGTTTTGATTAACGGAATAAAAGATGTACCGACAGATGATCTGGAAGGAAGCAACATATAACCACTGATGTTTTTTTGACATGAAAGCGACTTTAAAACTTTAGAAACAGGTCGTCCGCGAAACACGCCAAATACGCGAAAAAAGAAAAAAAACTAAGATACGGGTTATCACGTATATATCCATGGATGGACGGTTAGAATAATACATTGTTACATGGAGACAGCTTATTAAGGCAATGAAGAAGCAATTACCGAGGAGCGTGGGGAACCAGAATAAATTTTATTTTCTGTTGTTTTCGCGTATTTGGCGTGCTTCGCGGACTAGCCTTTATCTTTTGACTGTCCGTTTCCGCCCATCAACAACCTATTATTCTTCGTAACCCGGAATCTCTGAATGCATCACTTCATCAATTTGATTCTTCGGTAAAAATGCCTCGGCATATTGCATGTAAACTTTTTCACGCACGAACACGTCGAAGATATCGGGATCGACATGATTATCTTTTTTCATAAAACCCAAAATTCGCAGACATTCCGTTAACGGCTTACCGGTTTTATAGGGTCGATCACTCGCCGATAGTGCCTCGAAAATATCGGCGATACCCATCATTCTCGCCTGCAAGGACATCTGGTCACGGGTCAAACCGTTAGGATAACCTTTGCCATCCATACGTTCGTGATGACCACCGGCATATTCAGGCACATTTTCAAGGTGTTTAGGAAAAGGTAATTGCGCCAGCATTCTAATGGTCACTGCCATGTGATTATTAATCACTTCGCGCTCATCTTTTGTTAATGTTCCTTTGGCTATCGTCAAATTTTCAATCTCGTTTTCATTGAAAAATGGTACGTTGGCACCTTCGGCGTCTGTCCAACGATATTGTGCAATGTCCTTTACTCGCTGCTGTAAATTTTCATCCATAAATTCGCCGCCTATATTGCTGTTTCGGATAAAGTCACGATCCTTATTTAACTGCTGAATTTTATCTGACAGTTCTTTATCCAGAACCGTGCAATCTGCGTTAGCATCTTTGCTTGTTTTATCCAGTTTCTGCTGTAGACAAACGATTTTTGCATCACGCTTTAATACTTCAAAACGTGTATCAACCGTATTGATACGGTCATAAATAGTTTCCAGTTTGGTGGCTTTATCCACCACGTATTCTGGTGTTGTCACCTTGCCACAATCATGTAACCAACCGGCAATGGTTAATTCATAACGATCTTTATCGGTCATTTGAAATTCTTTTAAAGCGCCGCTGCCCGACGTATGACAAGCATCGGCAATCATCATGGTGAGCTCCGGCACTCGTTTGCAATGCCCGCCGGTATAAGGGGATTTTTCGTCAATCGCACTCGCCATTAAACGAATAAAGGATTCAAACAACTCACGTTGTTCTTCGATAAGTTTGTTATTGGTAATGGCTACCGCCGCTTGCGATGCCAGAGACTCTGCCAGTTGTTGATCGGCAGCAGAAAATGCACGAGGTTGGTTTTTGCCTTCATCCTGCGCATTGATTAACTGTAAAACACCAATAATGTCATTATGATGATTTTTTAAAGGGATGGTGAGTATCGATTGGGTGCGATAGCCAGTTTGTTGATCGAATTTTCTGGTACCGCTAAAGTCGAAACCTTCAGCGTGATAAACATCAGGAATATTAATTGTGTCTTCATCATGCACTGAAGAACTGACTACATTTTTTTTATTGGCCTTACCATTAACCATCAACGGTATCGCCGGAAATCTTATTTCCTGACCGCTACAGCCGCCCATATGAATATCCAGTGAATGGGTCGATACTATGACAAACTCAAGCGATGATTTGTCCTCTGATAGCTGGTATAAACTACCACCATCAGCATTGGTCAACTGCATTGCCCCGGTCAAAATTTTATCGCATAAAACGTTAACGTCGGTGGCCGCCGACAATGCAATACCAATTTCATTTAACTGCGCAATTTTTGACAGCACCTGTTCCATATAACACCTGCCTTAAGAATAGCTTCCTATTAGTTTCCGGGGATCAAGTAATTGTTCCAGCTCTTTACGCGACAAATCTGTCATATCAACTGCCACGTCGATAACGGCTCGTCCTTCAGCATACGCCGTTTTGGCAATTTTCGCACCTAGTTCATAGCCAATCGTTGAATTTAGCGCTGTTACCAGTATCGGATTTTTCGCCAGCGCGGCATTAATGTTTTCATGGTTAACGGTAAATTCAGCAATCGCTTTATCCGCCAATAGTCGCGCGCTGTTCGACAGTATTTGTATGCTTTGTAATAAATTAAATGCCACCAGAGGCAGCATAACATTTAGCTGAAAATTGCCGGACTGTCCGGCAATGGTTATAGTGGCATCATTGCCAATGACCTGCGCACAAACCATAGCAGTTGCCTCCGGTATTACCGGATTAACCTTGCCCGGCATAATGCTACTGCCCGGCTGTAATGCTGGCAAAGCTATCTCACCAATACCCGCCAGTGGCCCGCTGTTCATCCAGCGCAGATCATTACTGATTTTCATCATTGCGGTCGCTAATGTTTTCAACTGACCGCTTAATGCTACCGCTGCATCTTGCGAACTCAATGCAGCAAAAGGGTTGTCAGCGACCTTGAACGACAGTCCCGTGCTAGTGGAAAGTTGCTGTGCAACAAGTTTACCAAACGAGGCCTCGGCATTAATCCCCGTTCCAACGGCGGTGCCGCCAATCGCCAGTTGATGAATTTGCGGCAAGGTATCTTCGACATGCCCCAATGCAGATTGCAACTGTGCTGCCCAACCTGATAATTCTTGACCTAAGCTTATAGGCATGGCATCCATTAAGTGTGTTCGTCCGGTGGTTATAACCGATTCAACTGATTCAGCTTTTTTCTGGATAACGCAGATCAAATGCGAGATCGCAGGTAGCAGTTGGCGATGACATTCAATAGCCGCACTAACGTGAATGGTGGTAGGAATCACATCGTTTGAACTCTGGCTCATATTGACGTGGTCGTTAGGGTGTATCACGTCTTGCGCCTGCAATGTTGCCAGCCGAGCAATAACTTCATTGGCATTCATATTGGTGCTGGTGGCAGAACCGGTTTGAAAAACGTCAAGCGGAAAATGTTGCATTAAACGACCATCTATAATGTCATCACAGATGGATGAGATGGATTGGCGACGGTTTTCATCGAGTCCACCAAGTTCATGGTTGGCATTGGCACATGCTTGTTTCACCAGACCCAGCGACTGAATAAACGACTCCGGCATGCGGATACCACTGATTGGGAAATTTTCAATGGCGCGTTGTGTCTGTGCGCCATAGGCTGCATCCTGCGGAACCTGTAACACGCCCATGCTGTCTTTTTCAATTCGATATTCGCTCATAGTCTGTCCTGATATAAATTGTTGCATAAGTATTTGCAGCATGTACTTATACAATGCTTTTTAGCTCTTAATCGGGTGTCTTTTGACGGCTAACCACTACCTTCAACTGACCTTTTTAGAATGATATAATACCGCTTTTAATCTGATTTAAAACTAAAACTTTA
>CAZYYW010000022.1:0-7887 GCA_964651445.1 uncultured Thiotrichaceae bacterium | reverse complement strand
ACCTTTTTAGAATGATATAATACCGCTTTTAATCTGATTTAAAACTAAAACTTTATAATAAGAATATGATGGGAATATGATGGATTTAAACGAGCTTACTGCAATATCCCCGGTTGATGGCCGCTATGGGTCTAAAACCGCTGCCTTCAGAGATCTCTTTAGCGAATACGGCTTAATCAAGCACCGTGTACTGGTAGAAGTACGTTGGTTTCAAGCACTGGCGGCACAAAAGGAAATCCCCGAAGTGCCCACGCTGGACACAGAAGCATTGGCAACTTTAAATAATATTGTCGATCATTTCTCACTCGACGATGCCCGGCGCATTAAAACCATCGAACAAACAACCAATCATGATGTAAAAGCTGTCGAGTATTTTCTCAAAGAAAAAATCCAAGGCAATGCCATGCTTGAGGCGAGCACCGAATTTTTACATTTTGCCTGCACCTCAGAAGACATTAACAACCTTTCGCATGGCCTGATGTTAAAAGCCGGTCGCGATAATGTCTTGCTACCCGCAATGGACGAGATCATCGACAAACTGAGTCAGCAAGCGCAAACCTATGCCGAGCAACCCATGCTTAGTCGGACGCACGGGCAAACCGCATCGCCCACAACTGTCGGTAAAGAATTTGCCAATGTGGTTTACCGCCTGCGCATACAACGTGAGCAGGTCGCAAACACGAAAATATACGGCAAGGCAAACGGTGCTGTTGGTAATTACAATGCGCACATTAGCGCCTATCCCGAAGTAAACTGGCCTGATTTCTCAACGCAGTTTATTGCGTCCATCGGTTTGCAGATTAATCCTTTTACCATCCAGATCGAACCACATGATTACATGGCCGAAATGTTTGATGCCATTAGCCGATTCAACACTATACTAATCGACCTTAGTCGTGATATCTGGGCCTATATTTCCAATGGTTATTTTAAACAAAAGACCATCGCCGGTGAAATTGGCTCTTCAACCATGCCACACAAAGTAAACCCTATCGATTTTGAAAATGCTGAAGGTAACCTGGGTATCGCCAATGCCTTGTTCAGCCATTTAAGTCAGAAGTTACCGATCTCCCGCTGGCAACGCGATTTAACCGATTCCACGGTATTAAGAAACCTTGGTGTGGGGTTTTCGCATAGTTTGATTGCTTACCAGTCTCTGTTAAAAGGTCTGAGCAAGTTGGAGATCAATAGCAAAGTGATCGAAGCCGATCTTGATAGCAGTTGGGAAGTCCTGGCAGAACCCATACAAACTGTGATGCGCCGTTACGGCATTGAAAACCCCTATGAAAAACTCAAAGAACTAACACGTGGTAAAGCCATTACTCAGCAAGCCTTTGCCGATTTTATTCAGACATTGGACATTCCTGAAGCTGCTCGCCAGCAATTACTAACACTGACACCGCATAATTATATTGGCAATGCGATTGAACAAACCCGCAGCCTGTAGGCAAAATCACCTCCTGATAACATGATGAAAATCGAAAATTTACACATCTTGGGCGAAACCAGTATTGAGGATTTTTTGCAGCATTACTGGCAGAAAAAACCACTATTAATACGAAATGCCTTTGCCGACATTCCGTCGCCACTAAGTGCCGATGAACTCGCAGGCCTGGCTTGCGAAGAAAATGTTAATGCTAGGCTGGTGCTAGAGAAAGATGGCGACTATCCCTGGCAGGCAGAGTTTGGCCCGTTTGAAGAAAGTCGATTTGAAACATTGCCTGAAACGCATTGGTCTTTGCTAGTCAGCGATGTTGAAAGAATATTTCCTGAAAGCCGATCACTGCTTAAACCCTTTCGCTTTTTACCCGACTGGCGCCTGGATGATCTGATGATTAGTTATGCACCGGAAGGTGGTTCTGTTGGCCCACATGTTGATGACTACGATGTTTTTCTAATTCAGCTCAATGGCCGACGACAATGGAAAATAGCGCAACAATTCTCGCCAGAAATACTGGACGATGTTGACCTTCGCATTCTAAAGGAATTTCGTGAGGAACAGGAATGGACACTAAATGCTGGTGACATGTTATACCTGCCACCAGGCGTAGCACATCATGGCATTGCCCTCGCTGCGGAGAAATTGGCTGGGGAGAATTTGGGTGGAAAAAATTCTGCGGGAGAAGGCTCGACTAGAGAAGACTCGACTAGACAAGGCTCTGCAAGAGAAGAGCAGCACTGCATAACAGCCTCTGTCGGTTTTAGAGCGCCTTCACTAAAAACCGCCTGCAGTGATTATATTCATTACCTCACTGAAAACACCCATCCTGTTTCACGCTACACGGACAAGATGCCCGTGAATCCTGTCCACCCTGCTGAAATACCTGAAGACACGATCACCCAATTTAGTCATTTCTTACAACAAGGCTTAACGCTAGAAAATGAACAGATAAAACGCTGGCTGGGAGAATGCCGCAGTGACAACACAAGCTTTGAAGACATAACACAAAACAGTGAAACACCCGATGTTATTAGTTTTGATGCGCTAACAAACATCGCTAGTCAATCCACACTGCAACAAGCACCCTATTCTAATTTTCTATTCAGCTACCATCGACAATCTGCCCTGCTGTTTGTTGATGGTCAAAGTCATGAAGTCAGTAAGCAATTCGCCGAACAATTATGTAGCGATGAAAAAATAAATTTTCAGGAACTGTTGTCAATAATGAACGAGGATGATAAAAAAATTCTTTTGGAATTATACAATAGTGGTTCCATTACAGCTTAGGAAGTTTTTGATTAGTAGAAAAAGCATGCGCAAAGATATTACAGAAGTTTATATTGCAGACTGGGCGCTAGAAAAAAACAGTCTGTCGAAAATACGCAGGCAAGTTTTTATAGAAGAACAACAAGTCCCTGAGGAATTGGAGTGGGATGAGTTTGACGTCACATCGACGCACTTTCTTGCCCGCTATCAAGGAAAATTTATCGCCTGCGCACGACTAAAAGCAGATGGACAAATTGGCCGTATGGCAGTGCTGACAACATACCGAAACCAGGGAGTCGGTACACGTTTATTACAATTCGTAATACGCAACGCCCATTATGCAAAATACAATAATATATATTTGCATGCTCAACTTAACGCTCTGCATTTTTATGAAAAACAAGGATTCGTTGCCAGCGGTGATGTTTTTTATGAAGCCAATATCGCGCACCGCGAAATGTTTCTAAACCGCTAATCAAGACAACTTTTTAAGCCTCACACACTAACCGACACCAAAAGATATGCCTATGTTTTATAAACTTGGTGAAACCAGCGAAGAAATTCATATTGATACATTAGAACAAAACAAAGATATTGCGCTTTGCTTGGCGCAGCAGGCACGACACAGTATTGATATTTTCACTCAAGACATGGACACAGGGATTTACAGTAACCAGGCGTTTGAAAAATCGGTTTTTGAATTGGCGAAAAGACATCCACAAACAAAAATTCGCATTCTTACGCAAGATTCAAGTCAAGCAGTTAGAAGTGGGCATCGGTTGATAAAACTGGCACAAACCATCACCAGTTCAGTGTTTATACATAAGCCATCGTTTCAATATGAAAATGAAAAATGTGGCTTTATAGTGGCAGATAAACTGGGTTTTCTGTATAGAACTAACGCAAACAGCAGAAACTATAAAGCCAGTGTTAACTTTATGTCACCAAAACGCGCGAAGAGGCTGACTGATTTTTTTACAGAAATATGGGAACAAAGTTCGCCAGATATTCAAACTCGCCGCCTCTATGTATAATAATATTTTGAGGTATTACTTTTGTTGAATATCTCGGCTGCTGGCCTTGCCTAGAAATCAAACTGCTTCAGGTCTACCCAGATAATATCCCTGTACATAATCAATGCCAATCTCTTCCAATATTATTAATGTCTCTTCATCTTCCACATGCTCGGCAATCGTGCGCAGTTTCATTACTTCAGCAATTTGCTGAATCGATTCAACCATTGCTCTATCAATCTTATCATGCCGAATATCTCTGATGAAACTACCGTCTATTTTTAAATAATTGACGGGTAAATTCTTCAGGTAAGCAAAAGAACTCAGGCCACTACCAAAATCATCTAGTGCAAACTGGCACCCATGGTTTTTTAATTCATTGATAAAAACGGTCGCTTTACTCAGATTACTAATAGCAACAGTTTCCGTTATTTCAAAACAGACATTGGTTAAGGATATTTTATATTGTAATTTCTTCTGTAGGATATATTCCAGCAAGCTGCTATCATTTATTGAATCTCCTGACAGATTTATAGCAAAGACACGTTCAGTGCCTTTAATTGGGTCAGCGGGGTCATTTTTTCCCATGAACTTAAAGGCTTCTTTGATAACCCAACGGTCAATTTCAGGCATCAAACCGTAACGTTCTGCGGCGGGTAGAAAAGCGCCCGGTGGAATAATGTTGCCGTCTTCATCAATCAGGCGTAATAAAATTTCAAGATGATTCCTTTCGTTAGAACTAACACCAACGATAGGCTGTTGATACAATTGAAAGCGGTTTTGCTCAAGGGCTTTAGAAATTCTTGCTGTCCAGTGCATCTGCCCATAATGTTCACTTACCGCTTCGTCAGAAGGCTCATAGATATGTATACGGTTTCTACCCGCATCTTTTGCGGCGTAACATGCAACATCTGCTGAACTTAGAATTTGAGCCATGTCAGTATTTTCGACTGTAATGCCAATAACACCGATGCTTACCCCTATATCAAAAATCTTATCGTCCCATACAAAGTGGTAATCTTTAATCTTTTGACGAATCTTATTGGCGATGGTTGCCGCCTGCTCCATACCACAATTTTGCAAAATAATACCGAATTCATCACCTCCCAAACGTGCAACAATATCACCGCTACGCAACACTTCAGTAAATAGGGCAGGCAATTGCTTTAGTAATTCATCGCCGGCAACATGCCCACAAGTATCATTAACTATTTTAAAATTATCGAGATCTAGATAAAACAGTGCATGTATTTTTTCTTCCTCACGAACCTTGATTAAGAGTTCTTGTAAGAATTCTTCAAATTTTCGACGGTTATGCAGGCCAGTTAATAAGTCATGACTTGCTTGGTATGACAATTGCCGCGTTAAGCGTCGAGTATGACTAACATCCTGTATAACGATTACCGCTCCCATTAAATCGCCTGTTTCAGCTTTCATTGGCGCGATTGAAGCTTCAATTGAAACAACCGTATCATCTCTGGTAATTAAGGAGGAATGCTCTGGCAAATGAATAATTTCCCCAGTTACAAAACAGGCGTGTAGCGGGTCATCAATAGCAGCACCTGTACTTTCCTTAACAATATTAAAAGCCTCACTGAATCGTTTACCGCTGACTTCTTTGACCGTAAAGGCTAATAGTTTCTCTGCCGCAGGATTAAGATAGACGATACATTCATTGATATCAACAGTGACCACACTGTCCGAAATAGAATGTAATGTTACTTCGGCTCTTTCTTTTTCTAGACCTAATTCAATCTCAGATTCTGCCGCTCGTTGCAGTGCGATGATCAAATCATCTCTACTGGATGTAATTGAGTCAATGGCATTGTTAATAAATTTTCCCAGATAACCAAATTCATCCTGACGACTTTCATCAAAACGAACATCGTCATTTCCTTTTGAAAATTTTTCTGCCGTTTCAACCATCTTCTGAAAGGGAGAAGACAACATTTTTTGCAATATTCGTTGCAAGAAAAGACCAAAAACAAAAACACCAAAACCTATCGATAACAGGACGTTTTTACGAATTTCTGAAATGGTGGCTTTGGCATTGGTGGTATACAACGCCAGTTCTATCTCGTGTGACGTATTGGAATTTAGTGGGTAGTAATTAATGGTATAGCTGAAGACATCATCGTCATGCAGAATTTCACCAATCGCTATCGAATAATCTTGTTCGTGAAGTCTGGCAGCATGAAAACCAAAGTCATCAATATATTCAAGAATTTTTGACCTGATTCGTCCTGATGCGTGTTCTAGAACGGGTGTCTTGGGGAATTCCTCCGCTATTTCTTCTAGCTCATAGGAAAGAATTAGTGTTTCTCGATGTGACTCGTCTATAAGATCAGATTCTACATGTTGCAGAAAGACGACAGCAAACAATAAACCGATAAAAACCAATCCCCAAAAAACCAGCCCGGTAATACGTGCAGGTAATTTAGCCTCAAATTTTTTTTCCTGAGCCTGCATTTAAGCTTATTTAAATCCTAGCCATTTGGTAAACAACACAATTGGGCATATACCACTGGCACCGGCACCCAAAATTCCAAACCCCATAAACCAAGGGAAAAACCATAGAAATTCTACATTATATTCATAATGCAATAATAATGAAGACCCTAAAAATATAGCGATAATTATTCTGGTCGCTCTAATCGCCTCAAAATTAAATCGCTGCTGGCTTTGAAATATGGTTAAACCAATGGGCTCTTTAACAGAAATAAATTTTTGCAAAATTTGCGTAAGAAGAATACCGGTTAAGCCTTCAAAAAGAAGCCACAAACAGAGCACATAAATGAGGGTAGTCAGGTCAAAATAGAGTGCTGTAAGAATAAAAACACCAATAACAAATAAATGTACCCGCTCGTTCATTGTAAACCTCGATGCCCTGCCGCAGTTACCCGATGCAAACAACTAAGAACATCAGAACAAGAAACAGGATTTTTTAATTTCGTTACCTGTAAAATAAAATATGAAAGCTTAAACCACTGATTTCATTGCTTTAATAAATCATCTACATGAATACTAAATATAGCAGATAGCATTTAAAACGAATGATAAACGAGCCTTTTAAATGTCCAGACAGGAAAATAACTTTCAGGGAAGAATAGCACGCCTGCTATTTTTCGGTAATAAAAAACTAACAGGCTTTGTTTTTTATTACCTTGGCGCTGTCGTGGACTAATTGGGGACCCGCATAGATGAACCCGGTATAAATCTGAACCAGACTGGCTCCAGCTTCAATTTTTTGCAAAGCCTGCTCTGGCGACATGATACCGCCTACCGCTATAACGGGTATTTTTCCAGCTAAAGCTGTCAACAGTTGTTGCAATACCCGCGTTGATTGTTCAAATACAGGGGCACCACTAAGGCCGCCCGTCTGACTGGCAACCTCTTTACAACTTAAGGAGTCAGGTCGACTATTGCTGGTATTAGTCGCAATGACGCCATCGATGTCAGCCGCTAACAAACGACTGGCAATATCGATAATTTCATTTTTCGTTAGATCTGGTGCAATTTTTACCACCAATGGCACATAACGTTGAGTTTGTTGATTCAACTCTGACTGCTTATCTTTTAGTTGTACCAGCAAGGCGGACAAACCTTCACCATGCTGCAATTCTCTTAATCCTGGCGTATTAGGGGAAGAAATATTAATGGTAATGTAATCCGCGTATGAATAAATCTGTTGCATACAAAGCAAATAATCATCAACCGCATTTTCCAACGGTGTATCTTTATTTTTTCCAATGTTGATACCCAGCACACAGGTTTTTCGACTTTTTCTAACATTATGCACCAATGACTCCACACCGGTATTGTTAAAGCCCATACGATTGATAATGGCCTGATCTTCCGGCAGACGAAACAACCTTGGTTTTTCATTGCCTTGCTGCGCTAATGGCGTTACCGTGCCAACTTCAATAAAACCAAAACCGCACTGCGATAATGCATCAATGTGCAGGGCATTTTTGTCCAGCCCTGCCGCCAGACCGACGGCATTGGGGAAGTTTATTCCCATAACAGTAACCGGTGATTCAATACGTTTTTTAATAAATAACGTTAACATGCCAAGTTTACTGGCAAGACTTAAGGCTTTTAACGAAAAAACATGAATTGTTTCAGCATCAAATAAAAATAAAAATCGTCGAATAATTGAATACATAA
>CAZYYW010000021.1:3915-28379 GCA_964651445.1 uncultured Thiotrichaceae bacterium | reverse complement strand
TTAACTAGCCTGAAATAATTGGACTTGGTCAGCGCATCCCTAGAATTGGGTACGAAGATAAAAATATTGTCGAAATTATGACGGATAGCAGAAAGTGAAGCATTTTTTAGCTATAAATAGAAGGATTATATATATGAGAGTGTTTGCTACGAAATAAACAGCGCTCTAAGCACCAATACTTCACAAATATTTAAGGGGAAATTGATGGATATCGCTCAGCTACTTGCATTTAGCGTGAAAAATGGGGCATCGGATTTGCACTTGTCTGCGGGACTGCCGCCGATGATTCGGGTTGACGGTGATGTGCGCCGAATTAATGTGGATCCAATGGATCATGAAACGGTGCATGGCATGGTGTATGACATCATGAATGATAAGCAGCGCAAGACCTTTGAAGAGTACTGGGAAACGGATTTTTCTTTTGAAATCCCCGGTCTGGCACGCTTTCGTGTTAATGCCTTTAACCAGAACCGCGGTGCTGGCGCGGTATTTCGTACCATTCCATCAAAAATTTTATCTCTGGAAGAATTAGGCGCACCGAAAATATTTGAAGAAATATCCGATACCCCGCGTGGCATTGTACTGGTCACTGGGCCGACGGGTTCTGGTAAATCCACCACACTTGCCGCCATGGTGAATTATGTTAACGAAAATCACTATGGTCATATTTTGACGATTGAAGACCCGATTGAATTTGTGCATGAAAGTAAAAAATCGTTGATTAATCAGCGCGAGGTTCACCGCGATACGCTGGGCTTCAGTGAAGCTTTGCGCTCGGCGCTGCGTGAAGATCCGGATGTGATTCTGGTGGGTGAGATGCGTGACCTGGAAACCATTCGCTTGGCACTGTCAGCGGCGGAAACCGGGCATTTGGTTTTTGGTACCTTGCATACCAGTTCGGCCGCTAAAACAGTTGACCGTATTGTCGATGTGTTTCCGGCAGCAGAAAAAGAAATGGTACGGTCGATGTTGTCGGAGTCTTTGCGCTCGGTTATCTCGCAAACCTTGATGAAAAAGATCGGTGGCGGTCGAATTGCTGCACATGAAATCATGATTGGCACATCGGCGATTAAAAACCTGATTCGGGAAAATAAAATTGCACAGATGTATTCTGCCATTCAAACTGGGCAGTCAATCGGTATGCAGACCTTGGATCAGAATCTACAAGAGATGCTGGCAAAAGGTTTGATTAGTAAGGACGAAGCACGCAAAAAAGCCGCTAATAAAGATATTTTTTAGCATCATGGAAAGTAATCAACAAAGTAATGAGGTGATCTAAGTGGATCGCGAAAAAGCAATAAAATACATGCATGACCTGCTGCGTAATATGGTGCAGAAAGACGGTTCGGACTTATTCATCACCGCGGGTGCGGTGCCGTCGATGAAAGTTGATGGCGAGATGACACCGGTGTCAAACCAGCCACTTAGTCCACAGCACACGCAGATGCTAGTCAGTGCCATTATGAACGACAAGCAACGCGCGGAGTTTGAAGAACAGCAAGAGTGTAACTTTGCTATTAGTTTGCCGGGCGTTTCACGTTTTCGTGTTAATGCCTTTACCCAGCGCGGTTCTGTTGGCGTGGTGTTGCGTGTTATTCGTTCAGAAATTCCCCGGTTTGAAGACCTGAACCTGCCTCCAATTTTAAAAGATATTGCGCTGACGAAGCGCGGTCTGGTTATTTTTGTTGGTGCCACGGGTTCAGGTAAATCAACCTCACTAGCGGCGATGGTTGGTTATCGTAACCAGAATAGTCATGGTCATATTATTACCATCGAAGACCCCATCGAATTTATTCATAACCATAAGAACTGCATAGTGACTCAACGCGAGGTTGGGGTTGATACTGAAAGCTATGCGGTGGCGTTAAAAAATACCTTACGTCAGGCGCCGGATGTTATTTTGATCGGCGAAATTCGTGACCGCGAAACTATGGAACACGCCATTGCTTTTGCCGAAACCGGTCACCTGTGTTTAACCACCTTGCATGCCAACAGTACCAATCAGGCACTGGATCGAATTATTAACTTCTTCCCGGAAGATCGTCGCCAACAATTATTAATGGATTTATCATTAAATTTAAAAGGCCTGATTTCACAGCGCCTGGTTCCGAATATTAATGGTACAGGGCGTATGGCGGCTGTCGAAATCATGATTAATTCACCGCTAATGTCTGACCTGATCTTTAAAGGTAGTGTGCACGATATTAAAGAACTCATTGCCAAGTCTAACGAACTGGGCATGATGACCTTTGACCAGTCATTATTTGATTTGTATGAAGCGGGGCTGATTAGGTATGAAGATGCTTTAAGAAATGCCGACTCAGTAAACGACTTGCGTTTGCGCATAAAATTGGAAGGTAAAAATGCCAGTAATCGTGACCTTATGGAAGGTTTGGATAATATCTCAATGGAAGAGCATGATGATAAGTCTAAAATACGCTGATTACAGTGATCAGTCTGCAGACGGGTTAGGTAGCCACCGATGAATTTACAACCGTATTTAAAATTGATGTCTGAGCAACAGGCATCGGACATGTATTTCACCACGGGTGCGCCTGTTAGCGTGAGAATTGAAGGCAGCATACGTCCGGTGGGCAAAAGCATGCTCAATCCGGGGATGACTAAAAAGCTGGCTTATGACTTGTTAACGCCAGCGCAAATCAAAGCTTTTCAAAAGAACCTAGAACTTAATCTGGGGGTTTCCTATACTGACCTCGGGCGTTTTCGCATCAATATTTACATGCAACGTGGTGAGGTTTCTATGGTTATTCGTTATATTCGAGCGGATATACCAAGCCTGGATAGCCTTGGTTTGCCTGAAGTATACAAAACCATGATCATGCGCAAAAAAGGTTTGGTGCTGGTGGTGGGCGCAACCGGAATGGGCAAGTCCACTTCGTTGGCATCGATGCTGGATTATCGAAATATGACGGAAACCGGGCATATTTTGACCATTGAAGACCCGATTGAATTTATGTTCCGACATAAAAAATGCATAGTCGGTCAGCGTGAAGTCGGTCTTGATACGCTGTCATTTGAAAACGCACTGCGCGAGGCTATGCGCGAAGCACCCGATGTCATTATGATTGGCGAAGCCAGAGACAGGGAAACTATGGAATCAGCCTTACGCTACGCTGATACCGGCCATTTGTGTCTGACGACTTTACATGCGACCAACGCCAATCAAACACTGGACCGCTTATTGAATTTTTTCCCTAGCGATTCGCATAACCAAATATTAATGGATCTGTCATTAAATTTAAATTGCATACTGGCACAGCGTTTGGTGAAACAGAGTGATGGTAGCCGTATCGCTGCCGTCGAAGTTTTGGTTAACACGCCTTATATTAGCAAACTTATTCGTGATGGAAATTTTCATGAAATAAAAGAAATTATGGGCAAAGGTCATGAAACTGGCATGCAAACTTTTGATCAGGCATTATTCGAATTGTTTAAAGAGCGGAAAATCAGCCTCAAGGCAGCACTGGCTAATGCCGATTCGCGAAGTGACCTAGAGTGGAAAATCAATTTTGGTGGTGGCACTAAAGATCTGCAGAAAAAGGCGGAAAATGATGAACCCCTGAAATCCCCAGAATTTCGAAGTGAATAATAACCTCCTTTAAGGAGCCTCTGAACAAGTCTGGGTCGAGCAGATTGCAGATTAGCTTATTCTGGTTCAAGGCGTGGAACGCGCGTAATAGCTGGCTATTGCGAAGTTTCACAACGCGGAAGCAGGATAAGCTAACCTGCAAGATGCCGATTCACGACTTATTCAGAGGTTCCTTAAGGGGTAAGCAATTAATAGAGTTGCCCTTAACCTGCTATCATGTGTCGCACATCCACACTGAATAATTCCCGTGACGACTACCGCATTCTCATCACTGCCACTGACGACTGAATTTCTAGCCAATCTTGAATTGCTGGATTATCAATCGATGACGCCTATCCAGCAGCAGAGTCTGCCTGCGATATTACAAGGTAATGATGTGATAGCGCAGGCTAAAACAGGCAGTGGAAAAACCGCGGCTTTTGGTATCGGTTTGTTGCATCAACTCGATTCTCAAAACTATCAGACGCAATCGTTGGTGTTGTGCCCAACGCGTGAACTTGCCGACCAGGTAAGTAAAGAGATCCGCCGTCTGGCACGGCCTATTGCCAATACCAAAATTCTCACTTTGTGTGGAGGTACTCCGATAGCGCCACAGTTAGCATCACTGGATCATCAGCCGCATATCGTCGTGGGCACGCCCGGTCGAATATTGAAACATTTGGAAAAAGGCACGTTAAAACTGCACAGCTTAAATAGTCTGGTGCTGGATGAAGCTGACCGTATGTTAGACATGGGGTTTCATGACGACATCATGCGCATTATCGATAATACACCGGAAAAAAGACAAACATTATTGTTTTCTGCGACCTATCCAGATGAAATAAAAGGCATCAGCCGCAGTATTCAAAATAATCCAGTCAAAATTCACGTCGAAAGTTTGCATGACAATAAAAATATAAAACAGGTTTTTTACGAAATACAAAAAGGCCAAGGTGATAGCAAGCGGACAGAAACTTTGGTCGCACTATTGCAGCATTACCAGCCTCAATCCAGCGTCATTTTCTGCAACCGGAAACAACAGTGTCATGCGCTGATGCTAGAACTACGGGAGCAAGGACTACACGCACTTGCGCTGCATGGTGATCTTGAACAAAAAGAACGCGACCAAGTACTGGTGCAGTTTTCCAACAAGAGTAGTTGCATTCTCATTGCAACCGATGTGGCGGCACGTGGACTTGACATCAAAGACCTGCAAGCAGTCATAAATTATGAATTATCACCCGATCCGGAAATACATATCCACCGTATAGGTCGTACTGGTCGCGCGGGCAACGAAGGTTTGGCATTGAGTTTGTTCACGGCATCGGAGGCGCCCAAAGTTAACGCTATCGAAGATTACCAGGGCAGTCCGGTCAATATCGAAGAAACGTCTTCGCTAAACATTCAGCAAAAATTTAAACTGAAACCAGCGATGGTCACGCTGCACATTAGTGCCGGGCGTAAAGATAAAATTCGTGCTGGCGATATATTAGGTGCCCTGACTAAAAGTACAGATTTATCCGGAAAGCAGATTGGCAAGATCGATATCTTCGATATTTTCTGTTACGTGGCAGTCGAACAGGACATTGCGCAACAAGCACTAAAAATTCTATCCGATGGAAAAATAAAGGGTCGTCGATTCCGGGTTCGAAAACTTTAATAGAGTTGTTGTGCGTGGGTGAATAAAGAAGGGTCTATGCCACATTGAGTGGACAAGATAATCGACACAGAGACCACAGAGTTCACAGAGCGTATTTAAAGTTAACAGGACTACTACAGTGTTGCAGATAACCCTCAATAGCATCAAGATTGGTGAACCTATTAAACAGATAACTCTGTGAACTCTGTGGTCTCGGCAACTGCTCCATGCGTTGCCCTACCTTCTGCATCCATGCAGTCGTCTGTGTCTATAAAAAATGTCTGTATACTCACTCTATATGGCATAGTCCCATAAAGCGACAATTTTTTTTAGTGTCAAAGGATGGGTCTTTAGTCCCTAAACAATAAGTTGCCTGCGACCAGCGTGTGAGTCACTTTTCCTTGAAAATTCCAGCCAAGAAATGGCGTGTTTTTGCCGTGACTGTGAATATTGTCTGTGTTTAATTGCCAATCTTGTTCTGCGTCAAAAATACATATATCCGCGTTGGCACCGACACTGAGTGTGCCCGCTTCAATACCAAGTATTGCTGCCGGTGCGTGCGTGAGCTTGTGAATAATAGAATCGAGCTTTAGACCGGTTTGTTGGCTCAGGCGCAAACATAATGGCAGCAGTGTTTCCAATGCCGAGATACCGGCTTCGGTGCTGGCAAAGGGCGCTTGTTTGGCATCGCTGTTATGTGGTTGGTGGTCTGAGCAGATGGCGTCGATGGTGCCGTCGGCAACGGCATTTCTCAGTGCTTCCATGTCACGTTGTGTGCGTAGCGGCGGCAATACGTGACAGGCGCTGTTATAGCTACTGATGTCGTATTCGGTTAGATGTAATTGGTGTGCGCTTACATCAGCCGTTACCGGTAATTGTTGTTGTTTTGCGCCTCGGATCAATGCCACGCCCAAGGCACTGGATAGTCGTCCGAAGTGGGCGCTTACGCCGGTTTCCGTTACAAGTTCTAGAGCGCGAGTAATGGCGACGGTTTCTGCAGAAACTGGGATGCCTTTTAACCCTAACCGAGTTGCTATTTTGCCTTCGTGGGCGCAGCCACCGGTACTTAACCAATGATCGTCAGGCTCTATAAAAACCCTTAGGTTAAATGTTGCAGCGTAAGCAAAAGCACGTTTTAGAACCAATGAGTTTTCTATCGGATAGCGCGCGTTGCTCATGCCGACACAGCCCGCTTGTTGCAAGGCTGACATCTCGCTTAAATGTTCACCTTGTAAACCGGCGGTGAGTGCGCCGAGGATAAGTACCCGGCTGTGACCGGAGCTGGCTGCCTTCTGATTGATTAATTCGACCACCGCAGGTTCGTCGATAACCGGATCAGTATCTGGTGGGCAGCATAAGGTAGTGATGCCGGCTGCGCAGGCGGCCTGTGTTTCGCTATGAATGGTGGCTTTGTTTTCCAGTCCGGGTTCACGCAGGCGGGCGCAGCAATCGACCAGACCGGGTATGACGGTGAGATTGTTGGCATCAATGACTTGTGTGTTGTCGTTGGTTTTGATGCTGTTGCCCGCTTCGATGGCAACAATTTTTCCCTGACGAATGTGTATATCAGCTAGCTGGTTGAGGTTGTTGGCGGGGTCAATGAGATGTCCGTTTTTAATTAAAGTGTCAGTCATTTTTTGGCACCGTTTTTTTGTCAGTGCTGTCTCTTTCCGTATTGCCTCTTCCCAAGTTTTCTTTTATTGGGTTTTCTCTGCCAAGGGTCATCGTCATCACCGCCATGCGTACCGCGATACCATATGAGACTTGATCGAGAATAACGGAGCGGGGGCCATCGGCAACGCTAGAATCGATTTCGACGCCTCGATTAATCGGCCCTGGGTGCATCACGATGGCGTCATTTTTCGCCGCCAGTAAACGGTTTTCTGTGAGTCCGTATAGTCGGTAGTATTCCTGTTCACTGGGTAGCAGCGCCCCTTGCATACGCTCTTTTTGTAAGCGCAGCATGATGACAACGTCGGCGTCTTTAATGCCGGTTTCCATATCATGAAAAACATTCACCCCCATGCTTTCAATATCCACCGGCAATAATGTTTTGGGTGCAATGACACGAACATCCCCAGTATTGAGTGTATTAAGAGCGTGTATCTGAGAACGTGCCACCCGTGAATGTAAAATGTCGCCAACGATGGCAACACGCAGATTGCCGAAGTTTTCACCTTTATTGCGACGGATGGTAAACATGTCGAGCATGGCTTGTGTTGGGTGCGCGTGGCTGCCATCGCCGGCATTAATGATGCTGATATTAGGGGCGACATTGTTGGCTATATAGTGTGCGGCGCCGGAATCACTGTGGCGTACTACAAACATGTCACAGTGCATGGCCTGAATGTTTTGTAGGGTGTCGAGTAGGGTTTCCCCTTTTGAGGTGGCAGAGGTACTAATATTGATATTCAATACATCTGCTGATAGCCGTTTTGCAGCAAGTTCGAACGTTGTACGGGTGCGGGTACTGTCTTCAAAAAATAGGTTAACAATAGTCTTGCCGCGTAACAGTGGCACTTTTTTAACACTTTTTTCGTTAATGTTGGCAAAACTTTCGGCAGTATCCAGAATTTGATTAAGTACTTTAGTGCCTAAGCCTTCGGTGGTAAGGAAATGTTTTAAATTACCGTTTTTATCTAATTGAATATTCCAGGCATCGTGTCCGATTAAAGCGTCAGTGGGTTTTGTTGCTTTATTAACCATAGAAAGATTTATCCATTCGACCTGATTTTATTGGATTTGCTGGCGGCCGGTTGTTGCAGTACAAATGCCAGCGGTTGTGGTCCGCTGAGTTTGATATGCTCGTTTTCACTTAGTTCGATGGTTTCGCCGACAATGTCCGCTTGCAATGGTAGCTCACGGCCACTGCGCTCGATCAGGCAAATGAGTGTAATACTGGCAGGTCTTCCATAATCGAATAATTCATTCATCGCTGCGCGAATGGTACGACCCGTGTGCAGAACGTCATCGACGAGTATGATATGGCGATCTTCTACATCGGGAGGCAGTTGCGATGGCTGAACGCTGGGGTTCATGCCAATGCGAGAAAAATCGTCACGATAGAAACTAATGTCGAGTGTTGCCAGCGGCTCGCTTAATTTTAGTTGCTGATGTAGCGCAGTGGCTACCCAGACGCCACCGGTTTGAATGCCGACCATCAACGGCCTATCGATTGCTTTTTCTCGAAGCAATGTTTGGGTTTGCGTAGCCAGTTTTTCCAGAAGTTCATCCGGGGTGGCGAGTGGTTGCATTCAATTCCCGTTGTATTTAGATGTAGCTAAGATATTTCTGAGTTTGTAAAAACGACCTTAATCATTTTCATCAAGCCAGCGTTGTACAATGATGGCTGCCGCCATTTTATCAATCTCTGCCTTGTTCTGCTGATTTATTTTTTTACTTTTCTTGAGGATTTGTTCTGCCTGCTGCGAACTCAGTGCCTCGTTGATTTCGTAGACCGGTAATTGAAAGCGTTTTTCCAGCTCATAGGCAAATTGACTGGCGGCGGCTGTCATTTTATTTTCACTGCCATCAATGTGGTAGGGCATGCCGACAATTAATGCCTGCGGTTTCCACTGCTGAATCTCGGTGTGTATCGCTGCCCAGTCGGGATTGCCATCAATTTGTAGAATGGTTTTACAGGGCGTGGCGGTACTGGTGATGGTTTGGCCGGTGGCAATACCGATGCGCTTTTTTCCGAAATCGAAGCCTAAAACGCTGGTGATGGTCACGGGCGGTAGTGCTTTAGGTTGGTACTGCTTATTGCGTTTGAAGGACAGTAAACGCAAAGGTTAAAAGCGATGTTTTTGCGTTTATTTGCGTTCATTTGCGGATAGAAAAAATCAGTAATTTGTTGAGTTAAGGGCACCTCTATTAATTCGTGAATATGGATCTTGAACCCAAAATACGCCATATTTTCGTTGCAAATCTTCGTAATAGCTCACTATTACGTGCGATTCGCGCCTTAATTTGACTTATTTTGAATTTCAATCTTCACATCCAGAATTAATAGAAGTGCCCTTAAGCATGGCCGGTTTCATTGCTGAGCAATGACATGTCAATACCAATCAATTTTGCGGCTGCTTTCCAGCGTTGTTCAACCGGGGTATTAAAAATAATTTGCTCATCGGCGGGGCAGCTCAACCAGGTGTTGTTTGCCATTTCCTGTTCCAATTGCCCAGCAGCCCAACCGGCATAACCCAATGTAATGAGACTATCGTCCGGCCCTTTATTACACGCCATCGCCCGCATAATATCTTTGGATGTGGTTAATGCGACATCGTTTTTTAGTAGCAGACTGGATGACCAGTTGCCGGTGGGGCGGTGCAGGACAAAACCGCGACCTTGGTCGACCGGACCGCCAATAAATATTTCCTGCGTTTTATTGTTTAAGTCCTGCTCATCGATATTCATTTCATTGAGTACCTGGTGTAACTGGATATTGGTCGCCTGATTGATGACAAGACCAAAACTACCGTTTTCATCGTGTTCACATATGTAGGTAACGGCCTGATTAAAAAAACCATCATTGAGCGAAGGCATGGCGATAAGAAAATGATCGGTAAAGTTATCACCCATCATTGCAGTGTTTTCTGGTACGTCTTTTGTCATCAGTAATGTGGGTGTGGTTATCGGGTGCGTAAACCGCTGCTATTGAGGAATTCCCAACTGCGAGTAATATGAATGACATCGGTTTCGGCGCGAAGATTTTTTGGAAAGGCGTCAAAGGGTGCCGCCAATTTTACGATGCGTTTGGCTGCGTCATCAAGAATTTGGTGTCCAGAAGACTGGCGTAAATCAATTTTCACTAGTTTGCCGTCTGCATTAATGGCGACATCGAGAATGAGGGTGCCACTGAGTTGTTGGCGGCGAGCCTGGTCAGGATAATTCAAATTGCCAACACGTTCGACACGGTCAATCCACTGTCGCATATATTGTGCAGGGGCAAACGCTTTGGTGCTGGAATTCAGGTATTTTGTGCGCTCGGTGCTGGCTTGTAGTTCAACGACGTTACTGATTTCGGCCGCCAGTTTTGCGGTTTGTGTATTCTGGCTGGCACTGCTTTCGTGCATAGTGCTGGTGTCTTCGGCCTTTGCCGGGTTTTGTTCGGTATTAATCGCGTAGTCGGCGTTGCTTTGTGTCAGCAGTGCAAGCTGTTCGTGTTGACGTTGTTTTTGTACTTGCTGCACACTGCTGTGCTTCGCGATGCCCGTTGTTTGCGACAGTGTCGGTGCGCTGAATAACTCGCGGGGCCGTGCTTTTTTGTCGGCACTGCCGCCGCCTTTTTGTGATACCTGAGCGAGGAAATCTGCATTTTCATCGCTGTCTGGCGACTTTGTCTGTACCAGAATAATATCCAATGCGGGCGATGTTTTACTGTCAGCGGGTGGCGAGATACTGAAGGTAACACCTAGAATAACCATGCCGTGAAAAATCGTGGCGAGAAAAAATGTCATGCCAAAACGATCTTTATCAGTGATTTTGGCTTGTATTGTTCGGCGTTTTTTCATGACTGGCTCAGGTAGTTCTCAGTGACGGCTGCGAGTGTGTTAGCCGTCATTTTTTTTGAGGTCGTATCGTGCGAAGCTCTCTAATTGTCAATTATAGAACTTCACTCACAAATATGTGCGAAGTAGGTGATTTATTTAAAAATTTAATGCGTTTTTGCATGCTTTTTGTGAGGTGAATGTCGCCTTTAGCATCAATTAGCATGACGTAGCGAATGCCCATCTGTTGAGCGATTTGTTGCCAGCGACTGCTGCCGGCAACAAATATTGCGGTGGCGGCGGCATCGGCGAGGCCTGCATCGCTGTGGATAACCGTTACTGATTGAGCATCTTCTGTTGGGTAACCTGTTTCGGGATTCAGTATGTGATGATAGCGTTGCCCTTGATAAAAAAATGTGCGCTCATAATCGCCAGAGCTGAAGATGCTTTCATTGCCTGATGTCGCAACACTTGCCAGAATTTTCTGTGATCGCGGATGCTGGATACCAATGTTCCAGTCACGGCTGCCGTCGCCGTGGTGCCCTATAACACTAAGGTCACCGCCAGCATTGATGACTGCATTATGAATGCCCATTGCTTTTAATCGCGACATCGCTAGTGATATGGCATAACCTTTGGCAAAAGCACCGAAATTTAATGCTACGGCAGGATTGCTACTTATAAGGTGTTTGTTCTGATTAAATGACAAATCACTCATCCGTGGTTTTTTCTCCAGCAGAGCCTGAATGAGTGCTGCTTTCGGTGGTTGCATGTCGGCTTGTTGATGTTTGTGGAACTGCCAGAGATTAATTAATTGACCAATCGCCGGGTTGAAGAGGCCATCGCTGTTTGCGCTTAATGTTATTGAGGTTTGGATGATGGGGAGTAGATGAGCTGGAATGATAATTTCGACTTTACGGTTGATTGCGTCATCGGCAGCATCAACCGTTGTGTTTTTAATAGCGCCGGCAGCTATCTGTTTATTAATTTGCGCCAGATCGCCATCAGTCCAGGGTGACCACTGTTGATGATAATCATCAAAATCGCGTTGCAGTTGTGCGAAAGCCTTATTAGCTAAATCTTCTTCAACCTTATATAGAGTGATATCAATGACAGTGCCAAAACTAATGATGGCATCGTTGTGGTCGTTCAAGGCGGGTGTACAGGCGCTGAGAAAGATGCAACTGAACAGGCAGCTGAACTGGCACATCAACGGTAGGCGCTTTGTTAAGGCGGGTATTTTCATGCTGCTCGCATTCATCAGGCGCTTTTATCAGGTACTGTTATCGGGTATTCGTTTTGTGTATTACCGCTGTAAATGCTTTTCTATGCAGCGCATTAAATCACCGGCAATATCCAGTGCATAAATCTGGTCGAGTTCTCGAATACAGGTAGGGCTGGTGATATTTATCTCTGTCAGATAATCACCAATAATATCGATACCGGCAAATAAAATACCTTTCTGTTTTAAAACGGGGCCCACTTGTTGGCATATCCATAAATCGCGTTCGCTGAGTTCTACGCCAACGCCGCTGCCACCGGCAGCAAGGTTGCCGCGAGTCTCTCCCACTGCCGGTATGCGTGCCAGTGCATAGGGCACGGCTTCACCATCAATCAATAAAACACGTTTATCGCCCTGGGTTATTTCGCGGATAAATTGCTGCGCCATGACGGTGCGAGTTTCATTTTCGGTGATAGTTTCGAGGATAACTGAGAGATTAGGATCCTGAGGGTTCACCCGATAAATGGAAGCACCACCCATGCCATCGAGGGGTTTTAAAATAACATCTTGCTGTTGCGTAGAGTATTGCTCAAGAATAAAGCCACGTAAGCGATTTTTATCGCGACTGACCATAAACGGTGTGCAGCACTGCGGGAATTGGGTGATAAACATTTTTTCATTGTTGTCGCGCAGGCTGGCGGGATTGTTGACTACAAGCGTTCCAAGTTGCATGGCGAGTTGCAGAATGTAAGTGCTGTTAATGTATTCGGTATCGAAAGGTGGGTCGATACGCATCAGGATTACATCCAGAGATGCCAACTCGATATCCTGCTGCGTACTGAAATCAAACCAATGTTTTGGGTTGTCTTTTACCTGCGTCACTCTGCTAAGAGCCCAGGGGATTTCGTTTTGTGTATACAGATCTTTTTGATAGAGGGTGTGAATCTCCCAGCCCAGTTTCTGGGCGGCCAGCATCATGGCGAAGCTGCTATCTTTTTTTATATTGATGGATGTCAGCGGATCCATAATAATGCCTAACTTGATGCGCATGTGATTCTCCACAGGTTTTACAGTGAGCCGATTTTTCTTGATTGTAACAGTATTATACGTTTTATTGAGTGTCGAAAAAATGGCAATAATCTTCAGTAATCTTTTTATAAGCAAAATCTTAGCCAATAATGTTCAGCTTTTAATTAATAGTTGGCAATAGCCGGAATGTGGTCTACATTCTGTTTATCTAGAGTCTTTATTTTTGGGACGCCGATTATTGTCGGTATTAACGAGGCGGTATTAATAGCGATGCGAATGGTAGAGCAATGGCGCGAGAGAATATGTGATGAATGACCTGAAAGTAATGGTCATTGATGACAGTAAAACAATAAGAAGAACCGCAGAAAACCTGTTGAAGAAAGAGGGTTGTCAGGTGGTGACTGCTGTCGATGGTTTTGAAGCCTTATCAAAAATCGCTGAACACAAACCAGACATCATCTTCGTGGACATTATGATGCCACGACTTGATGGTTACCAGACCTGCGCACTGATAAAAAACAACAAAAAATTTAAAGATACACCGGTCATTATGTTGTCGAGTAAGGACAGTATTTTTGATCGTGCGCGCGGCCGTATTGTTGGCTCTACGCAGTATCTGACAAAACCGTTTACGAAGGAAGACTTGATGGGTGCTATAAAAGAATTCGTCCAGGCGACATAAGCCAGACAAACAAACTAGGGCTCCTTGTGGGAATGGATATGAGTTTATATGGAATGAAGGGGTGCAATGACCGCCCCATTTTTAACGATAACAGGGATACTGAATGCAAGAAAAATGCTGCGTTCACTAGCAAATAATAGCGGCAAATAATAGTGGTGGTTGAGTATGGCAAAAATAATGATAGTTGATGATTCACCAACGGAAGTGCATGTGTTGCAAACCATGCTGACTAAAAATGGTCATGAAGTGGTGGTTGCGACTTCGGGTGAGGAAGGTGTTGATATGGCAAAAAATGAAAAGCCAGATCTTATCTTGATGGATGTGGTGATGCCTGGCATGAATGGTTTTCAAGCGACAAGGCAAATTTCAAAAAATACCGAGACCGCTTCGATACCTGTCATTATGGTTACGACGAAAGATCAGGAGACCGACAAAGTTTGGGCAATGCGTCAGGGAGCCAAAGACTATATTGTGAAACCAGTACAGGAAAAAGCGCTAATCGAACACGTCAATATGGTGTTATCCGCGTAGGCGAATAATTGCTGACCAATAACTGCTAACCAATAACTGTTAACTAAGTAATTAACTGTAAAAATAATAAATCTGAGCCAATGAATACGCGTAACCCATTTGAATTACTGCTGGACCTAGAAAGTCGAACCTTAAAAGGTTCTGCTGGACTGCCGGTGCTTGATTTGGTTGCAGAAGAGTGGGTAGGTATTGGTTTTCGCGTCGGCACTTCAAAGTTAATTGCCGCCATGTCAGACGTTAAAGAAATTCTGGATGTGCCGGCATTTACTCCAGTGCCGGGTGTGAAATCATGGATTGTTGGAGTGGCAAATGTGCGCGGTAGTTTGTTGCCCATTTTGGATATGAAGACTTATCTACTGGGTGAAGATACACCGCAGCGGGATAAAAGTAGGATGATCGTCATTGATTATAAAGGCTTTAATACAGGTCTTATTGTTGATGAAGTATACGGCATGAGACACTTTAGGAAGGCTGATGCCACAGAAGATATACCTGATATGCACGAAGGTTTATTGCAGTATGTGGAAAAAGTTTTCTTGCAGGACAAAGAACACTGGCCCGTTTTTGACTTTAAGGAGATGACGTTAGATGAGCGCTTTGCGCATGCGTCATTGTAGAAAAAAATTATAAAAATAATTAAAAATATTACTTAATATATCATCAACACAATGTGTGGCATTAAGTTGATTGGAGAAAGTGCCTTATGAGCGCAGTAAAGAAAAATATCGCAATTGGTAGACCTTTGGTTGTTATTGGTGTTCTGCTTGCAGTTTTCATTATTATAATGCTGGGTAGTCTGGTTTACGTGGCCGACAAACGTGCAAGTTTGCAGCGTCATATAGAATTGTCTGCTGAACAGTTATTGTTGTCGCAGCAAATGGCGACGTCCTCTTTAGGGGCGTCATCAGGCTACGTAGAATCTTTCGATCGATTGCTTGATTATCGGCTCAGGTTTGACAATATTCTGAGCGTCTTTCGTTCAGGTGATGCCACGACTACGCCTCTTTCACAAGAGTTGTTGCCTGCGCTTGAGACGGCTGAATCAGATTGGCGTAACTACCGAAATAATATCGAGATTATTCTCAATGGTCGCCAGTCAATTTCTGAAGTAAAAGAATTGTATCAGGTCATCGAAAGTTTCATTCCGCAGATGCTGACCTATTCAGATGAAGTGGTTGGCGTTTTGATTAAAAAGAATGCGTCTTCCCGTCAAGTTTATCTGGCAACAAGGCAAATGATGTTGTCACAGCGCATTAAAAATAACCTGAACGAAGTTTTAATCGGTGGAGAAGCCGCAGCCGCAGCCGCAGACAGATTTGGCCGTGACGCTGCGTTGTTTGGACGTGTTCTGGAAGGTTTGCTAAAAGGCTCAAAAGGCTTGCGTATTGAAAAGGTAACGGACAAAGAAGCGGTGGCAAAATTACGTGAAGTGGCAATGTTGATTAGTGCCGTTAGTGACAATATTGCCGGTATTCTTGAACTTTCTCCTGAACTGTTTGAAGTGAAAGATGCAGCGGGTCTAGTCAGTGATGACTCCGAAAAATTGCTGACTACACTTAAAAAGTTTCAACAAGAAATTATTGACCAAGGCGATGAACTTGATTTAATTCAGTTGGTCGGCGTTGGTTTTGGTGGTGTAGCGGTTTTGCTCATTATCATAGGCGGTATTTTGTTACTGAAAGACGCTAGAAAACGTGAGGAATCCGCCTTAGAAAATAACAGACGAAATCAGCGAGCGATTCTACGCTTACTGGATGAGATGGCGAACCTTGCCGACGGTGATCTTACCGTACATGCAACAGTAACGGAGGATATTACCGGAGCGATAGCGGATTCGGTGAACTTTACCATTGATGCGTTACGTACCTTGGTAACAACCATTAATAATACAGCGTCTGAAGTCTCGCACTCGACAGAAAAAACGCAGCAAACGGCGAAAGAACTGTCGGAAGCGTCAAACAGGCAGGCACGTGAAATTGCTTCTGCAAGTGCCGCCGTGACTGATATGGCGGAATCCATGTTAACGGTATCGCATGATGCAGATAACTCGGCAAATGTGGCGCAACAGTCAATGGACATTGCGCAAAAAGGTGCACAAGTGGTGCGTAACACGATTGGTTCCATGGAAAAAATTCGTGAAAATATTCAAGAAACGTCAAAACGCATTAAACGTCTAGGTGAATCATCACAGGAAATTGGTGACATCGTGGGGCTGATTACAGAGATCGCCGACCAGACCAACATACTTGCGTTAAACGCTGCTATTCAAGCGTCAACCGCAGGTGATGCAGGTCGTGGTTTTGCGGTGGTGGCGGATGAGGTGCAGCGCCTGGCAGAACGTGCGGGTAACGCGACTAAGCAGATCGAGGGTCTGGTTAATACTATTCAGGCTGACACTAACGAAGCGGTTAAATCTATGGAAATGAGTACCGCCGGTGTGGTCAGCGGAGCGGCAATGGCTGAAGAATCCGGTGTCGCACTAAAAGAAATTGAATCTGTTTCTGTTGAGTTATCGAGTTTGATTAAAGGTATCTCGGATTCTACCAAGCAACAATCAAAGGTCGCGATGTCTGTGTCCGATTCGATGAACGTGATTCAAGAAATCACCTTGCAAACATCGGAAGGTACGGAAGAGACTTCAACTTCACTGGTCGCATTGAATGTATTGTCTGCTGAATTGGGACGCTCCGTTTCGGGTTTCAAACTGCCGTCAACAGGTGGTGATGAAAACGTGGAAACCGTTATTCTGGAAAGCCAGTTATAAAGTAGCCTGCCACAGGTCATCCGTTTATGAATAATGAAGATAAAACAGTCGAATACAATTCACTTAGCTGGGTCAAGGCGCAGTTAGATGACGTTGTGTCTGATGCACAGACAAATCTCAGTGAATATATTGAAAATAAAACAGATGAAAATCTGGAGAACTGCATAGAACATTTGCAGCTTATTTATGGCACCTTGCAAATGGTCGAGATCTACGGCGCCGCCATGTTGGCCGAGGAAATGCAGTTGACTACAGTTGCATTGCTGGCTGGAGATGTAGAGCGTGCAGAGGACACATATGATGTTCTGATGCGAGCAATGTTACAACTGCCCGACTATCTTGAAGGTATACAATCAGGCAAAAAAGATGCGCCTATTGCACTAATGCCTTTATTTAATGATTTGCGTACCGCGCGAAAAGAGGGCTTGTTATCGGAAAGTATTCTGTTCTCTCCTGATATCGAAAATGCTGATCTGGTATCCGACGGTTACAATACAGAAGACATTGAATCGGGTAATTTACAGGCTGAAGTCAAAAAATTACGGATCCACTATCAGTTAGGTTTACTGGACTACATTCGTAACAACAAAGAACGTGTTGGACTACAGCGAATTAAGGCGGTTTTAAATGCGCTAGAAAAAAATTCAAGCGTTGCCGAAATTCGTCGCATATGGATGGTTGCAGGTGCCCTAGTTGAAGGTCTGATGAAGCAGGGCATTGATCCGAATCTCAGTGTCAAGATGTTGCTGGGTGCGGTAGATCGCCAATTGAAATTGATTCTTGATATTGATGAACAACGTTTTGCTAAAAAATACTCCAAAGAGTTAGTTAAAAATCTTCTATATTATGTTGGCCTGAGCAAGGTGGATAGCAAAGCCATTAGTGCCGTTAAGCAAGCTTATCATCTGAACGATTTAATTCCGCAGGGTTCAGATGAGACCAATGACATGATTGGCGGTCTTAATGCAGATTTATTTGATACCGTTTCTCAGGGCATTACTGAAGATCTCACTCAGGTGAAAGATATTTTGGAACTGTTCATGCAAAGCAGTGAACGTAATCTGAAACAACTAGTACCGGTGACAGAGAAACTGGGAAAAATTGCCGATACCTACGGCATGTTGGGTTTGGGTAGTGTGCGTCAATCTTTAATGGATCAGTGCGATATAGTGCATGCTCTTGTCAACGGTGACACAGAAATCAGTGAGCCTGTGGTTGCGAGTGTGGCGTATGAATTGTTAAATGCCGAATCAGAACTTAAGGATTATATTGCTGAACGCTCTGGCTTTATAGACATGAATCGTGTTCATGAAGATCAAACCGTGCCTGCTGCAGAGTACCGTCAGGTGGTGCGAACAGTGGTATCAGAAGGCCTGAAAAACTTCAGTAAGGCCAAAGAAGCATTGTTAGCGTATGTATCTGGCATAGGTGATAAAGAGCAACTGAATATTAGTTTAAACAAGCTTGAAGAAGTCCGTGGTGTTTCATTGATGCTGCCGTTGGGTCGTGTTGAATCATTGATAGAGAAACTGCAACAATACATACGTGTTGCATTGTTGGGGAATAATCATCAGCCGTCAGACAGCGAACAAGACACGATTGCGGATGTAGTAACCTCGGTTGAGTATTTTTTTGAGGCATTAATTGAAGGTCGCCCAGGTGTTGAGCAAGGCTTAAATGCTGGTGATGAAGCGGCAAATAAATTGGCTTCGATAACCGAGTCGTATGGTGACTTAGCACCAACTGCCACTGATGAGATTGAAGTTGAAAGCGCAGATGATGACATTGTAATTGTAGAAGATGCTGCAGAAGTGGATGATATTTCTGAGCAAAGCATCCTGGCTGTGGAAGATGCCGATGATGAGTTAGCCTCTAGTGAGCCAGCTACTAGTAAACCAGCCACTAGTAAGCCGGTAGTCAGAGTGGTTAGAACGGACGCCGAGCTACTGGATGTGAGTGAGTTCGATATTCTGGCAGATGATGCAGATGAAGAAATAGTTGAAATTTTTATCGAGGAGGCAATTGAGGTTCTGGGAGAACTGCATACTTACTTACCTCAGTGGAAAGCAGACGATAAAGATGAGGAAGCGCTCGCTGTTGTCAGACGTAGCTTTCATACCTTAAAAGGCAGCGGTCGCTTACTAGGCGCTAACCTTATTGGTGAGTTTTCATGGAAATTTGAAAACATCCTGAATCGGGTTATTGATAATAAAATTAATGTTAGCGAAACTTTATTACATACTCTGGATGAATCGCTTACAGTGCTACCCCAGTTGATTGAACAACTAAAAGGCAATAGAGAACCGATTGATAATCTTGCTCAGTTAATGGCTGCTGCTGATGCAATTTCTGAAGGACGTGATGTCGCTATTGACCCTGGTGTGCAAATTGCAGCAGTTGACGATCTTGCTATTGCCGACACTGATACGATAGTAGACGATGAAGAAACAGCCACAGAGGCTAGTGGCTCATCCGATAAGGAACTTGAGATAGAAGCCGAACCATCATTGGGTTTTGAAATCGATGATCTGGAAATTGAAAATGAAGCTGATGTAATAAAACAAGCGGAACAAATCGAGCAAGAAAGTGAACAGGAAAGTGAACATGCAAGCGATGAAACAGAACAGAGATTTGAAGAAAAAATCATAGAGGGTTATGCAGAATCAGTTGATGAATCAGTCATGGATGTAGACATTGAGTTAACTGATAACGAAAACTTGAGTGACTTAATTGACCTTGCCGAGGAAAATGTTTCGGTTGAAGATATTTCTATAGAAGAATTAACCGCTGCTACAGACTCTGAAATCATCAGTTTGGATGAAGCACCGGTTGCAGAAGAATTTGCTATTGAATTATCCCCTGATGAAGATGAATTGTCGATCGTGACGGAACCTGACGATGTCGAATTAATTGAAACAGCGATGGAGGAGGTGATTGAGATCGCTGAAGCTGAAGATATTATCGATGTGGAAGAACTGAGTACGTCAGCGCATGATGATGATTTTTTAGATAAGTTTGAAATTGAAATTGAAGAAATTGATGACGCTGTCAGTGATGTGGCTACTGCTCTCAATCTCGACCCCATGCTGCTGAAGATTTATTGTGATGAAAGCCAAGGGCATGTTGCCGTTATCAGGCAACTACTAGAAGACAGCAAAACAAAGCAGCAGCCATTAAAAGCGGATAAAACTTTGGTTCGCGCCTTTCATACATTGTATGGCAGTGCGCGTACGGCTGAAGTGGATGCTATTGCTGACATCAGTGGTGCTGCAGAGAAGTATGTGAAAGCTAGGCAGGAATGTAATGAAGAAGACATTCCAGAAGAAGTAGCGGTTCTGTTGAGCGAAGCTGAAACAGCTATTTCTAGAATGTTGGTTGATGTAGACGAAGGAAAGCTTCCCACACCCGACAAGGTTTTACAGGAGAAAATAAATAAAATCGTGCAGCAGGAGATACAGTCGCAGTTGCAGCGTTCATGGCAGGATAATTCATCATTTAGCGAAGCCATTTCTGAGACAAGCGCGTCAGAAAATAGTGCCCCGACTACGGTGGAAGTGAAAACGGATGACAGTAATGATTTATCAATTGAACTATCCGAGTTGCATTCAGCGTTTGATGATGAAAACGTTAGCGAGGATGAAGTAAGTCCGAAAGAAGAAGATGTTAAAAAATCGGATACTACTAATGACGTATTGAACGTGGTCAAGCCAGGCTCCGGCATCACAGAAAAAACCACACTTATGTCTTATGGCGATATTGATGATGAGCTAATCGACATCTTTATTGAAGAGGCCGATGAATTGCTGGAGAGCTGTGAAGAAACTTTAAACGAAATCAGAGAAACACCCAATTCCACCGAACATATCCATCAATTACAGCGCCATATGCACACCTTGAAAGGCGGTGCTAGAATGGCTGATCTAACACCCGTGGGGGATTTGACGCATAGTCTAGAATCTCTTGTGGTTCTAATGGATGAAAACAAGATTAAACCAGACAATGCATTGTTTGATTTGTTACAAGAATCGTTGGACGTTTTAATAGGCATGCTGGCAAGTGTTAAAAAACGTGAGCCTGTAAGCTCTGCTAATGAACTGAGCCATCGTGTCGAATTACTGATGCGTGGTGAAATAGAAGAAAAACGTTCTGTCGAAAGATTTGATGTAGAGTTTGATGAATTGCAGTCAGGCGATGACGAAGAGCTTGAAGAAATTGACATCTCAGCTTTACTGGAAAGAAAAGACAATGACACTGCTCCAGATACAGACGATGACGTAAGCCAAAAAAAAACTAAAGCAGCTAAATCCCAACCGACAGACGCAATAACAGAAGAGAGCCCTCATTGGGGCGAACGTGCGTCTGATGTAAACTTTAAAGACAATCAGGAACAGGTACGAGTACGTTCTGATTTGCTAAACAACCTGGTTAATTACGCGGGTGAAGTCAGTATTTACCATGCGCGCATGGGTAAGCAGATATCTGATTTTGGTTATAATCTGTCTGAGTTAACGCAAACCGTTGTTCGCCTGAAAGAGCAATTAAGAAAGTTAGCAATCGAAACTGAAATTCAAATTCGTTCAAGTTATGAAAAGGAATCTGATGGTTTTGATGAAAGCTTTGACCCATTGGAGATGGATCAATATTCAACGCTGCAACAGTTGTCACGAAGCCTGAGTGAAACTGCGGGTGACGTAGAAAGTATTAATGAGATTCTTGCCGAACTGACTCGTGACTCTGAAACTCTGCTGGTGCAGGAAGCGCGTATCAGTACTGATCTGCAAGAAGGGTTGATGCGAACACGCATGGTTCGATTTGGCGGATTGTCCTCGCGTCTACGTAGAATTGTTCGGCAAATTTCTCGTGAACTGGGCAAGGAAGTTGAGCTGGAAATTATTGGTGCCAGCAGTGAAGTCGATCGTACTGTTTTAGATCGCATCATAGCGCCATTAGAACATCTTATACGCAACGCCGTGGCGCATGGTATCGAATCACCTGAGCTTAGAAAGAACAAAGGCAAGAATGAAGCGGGAAAAATCATTATTGATGTTGACCGCGAAGGTGCCGATATTGTCATCAATGTTAGCGATGATGGCGCTGGCATTGATGTAGAAAAAATTCGAGCCAAGGCGATAAAGCTGGGCTTTACCACTGCAGACTCAGAACTTTCTGAACATGATGCATTGCAGTTTATTTTACAGTCAGGTTTTAGCACCTCAGATGAAGTTACCCAAGTTTCTGGTCGCGGTGTCGGTATGGATGTGGTTGACAGTGAGATCAAGCAACTGGGTGGGGTGCTTGATATTGAAACCAAGCGTGATGTCGGCTCTACATTCCACATTCGCCTGCCACTTACTTTGGCAATTAACCAAGCGTTACTGGTTAAAACCACTGAAGATGTTTATGCGATTCCATTGTCGAGTATTGAAGGTGTAGTACGAATTACCGGCCTTGAATTACAGCGGTTTTACGACAGTGATCACAATTTTTATGAGTTTAATGGTATTGAATACGAGTTAAAACACCTAGGTGGTCTATTGACTGGTCATCAGGGCGATTACTCGAAACAGTTGCAGCTATTTCCCGTGATACTGGTTCATGTCGGTGACAAATACTTTGCTTTGCATGTCGATGACCTGCTCGGTCGCCGTGAAATTGTTGTTAAACCCGTTGGCATGCAAATCGGTGGTGTTCGCGGCATCGCTGGTGCAACAATTCTAGCCGATGGGCGTGTTGTGCTTATTCTTGAAATGTCAGCACTGGTTGTTGCCGACAGCTTGTTTAAAGAGCATGTGCCAGTTGCAGAGCATGTAGAACCTGTATTGCTTGCTAAGACAACGGTGATGGTCGTGGATGATTCTATAACCATTCGTAAAGTGACTGAACGAATGCTGCTTCGCTACGGTATAGAAGTCATTTTGGCAAAAGACGGGGTTGATGCCACAAACCAATTACAAGATATTGTGCCGGATCTAATGTTGCTTGATATAGAGATGCCACGCATGGATGGTTTTGAAGTAGCAACTTTTGTGCGCAATGATGAAAGATTGAAAGAGCTACCGATTATTATGATCACATCCAGAACCGGTGCCAAGCATAAAGAAAAGGCCATGAAAATTGGTGTGAATGAGTATCTGGGTAAACCGTTCCAGGAAGATGATCTGGTCAGTAACATTAATAAAATTTTACACACGACATTTTAACTAGGGCGTGAATTAAAGCGTTAGATGTTAGCGTCATAAAGATAAAGCAGAGTACAGGTTATGGCTAAAGATACACAATTAATCAAATGCGTCATTCTTATGCTGCGCAAGCAAAACGTTATTATGCCCGAGGCATTAGTGGCTGAAATAATTTCAGTCAAAGATGTGAAAACTATAAAGGAAGCCCCAGATTGGTTTCTGGGTAATATGAAATGGCGCGGTGTGGAAGTTCCATTGTTATCGTTTGAAGCCTCCGGTGGTGAGCAAATCTCCAAAGTAAATTTGAATACTCAAGCAGTAGTGCTGTATGCGGTAAGTAAGAAAGGCGAGCACAGTGTTAACCCGTACCTTGGCCTAATCATGTCAGGCGTTCCCCACGTCAGTAGTTTCTCTCGTACACAAATGCACACAGATGAAGAAGTGTTAGAGACACATCCCATGGTTGCACAAAAAATACGCATTAATGGTGCCAGTGTTAGTATTCTGGATGTCGATGCGATGGTTGCTATGGTCGAAGACATGGCTGCCTAAGATTGACCGCGTTGTCTGTTTCTGATACTTATCCGACTTTCAAAAGATAAAAACATTCGCCGCGAAGAACGCAAAAAATACGAAAAAAAAATATAAAATATAAAAGTTTTTATTTGCGCTCTTTGCGTCCTTCGCGGCAAAAATAGTTTTTATTCGATGTCCGGTTGAGACCACTCCAGAAGCGTACACCTGAATTTGAAATTTATCATGCATCTTGCGCGTTAGAAGTCTCCCCATAACATCTGTAAAGCGCTAATAACGGCGGGGCCTGCGGTTTCTGTGCGTAAAATTCTTGGGCCAAAACTTATCTCGGTAAAATCAAGTGCCTTTAGAAGCTCGCTTTCCTCGTCATTAATACCACCTTCCGGCCCAACGAAAATTTCAACGGGTTGCTGAGTGAAGTTGATGTTGTTCAGTGAAGTACCGGCTGACGGGTTTAAGTTTAATTTTACGGCTTGTTTATTTAATAACGACGCAAGACTGTCTAATGGGGTTACTGTTGTCAGTTCAGGAATCATACAGCGACCAGATTGTTCACAAGCACTGATAATAATTTTTTGCCAATGCTCTGTCTTTTTGCTTATTTTATCACTGGAAAGCCGGTTATTTGAGCGTTGGCAACTAACAGGTATTATTCTATTAACGCCTAATTCAACCGACTTCTGCAGAGTAGTTTCGATTCTGTCCTGTCGGGATAAGCCTTGGATTAAAGTGATATTTAGATTTGATTCATTGTTCGCTTGAGTTTTTGAGACAATGCTAACGCGCGTTTTTTTAGGATGAGCATCCAG
>CAZYYW010000021.1:0-3815 GCA_964651445.1 uncultured Thiotrichaceae bacterium | reverse complement strand
TAAAAATGTAGCCCTGGAGCACCCTGTTGTAGTAGTTGATTGCACAGATTACTCACAACGTCGAGACCAAAGGACTGCAAGCTGTCTTTATCATCGGCGTAGGCTTCAAGTTGTTTACGTATCCAACGTGGAATTTCAGCACCGCAAGCATCAGAAAATCGACTTAAGCTGGCAAAATTTGTAATCGGCATAATGCCTGGGGTTACCGGAATATCTATCGCATGTTGCTGGCATTTTTCCATGAACCGTAGATAGGCATCAATGTTATAAAAATACTGTGTTATTGCGCCGTTAGCACCTGCTGCCACCTTGTTTTTAAAGTGATCAAAGTCGCTTTGTGGCGATGCTGATTCTGGATGGTATTCCGGATAGGCAGCGACCTCAATGCTGAAGTGTTCGCCCGTTGTTTCACGTATATAGGATACCAGTTCGTTTGCGTTAGACAACTCTCTGGTACTTTCGCCGCTCTCAGGTATGTCACCACGTAGTGCTACCAAGCGTGTAATGCCAAGTGATTTATATTGTTCGAGTAGTTTTTCGAGTTGTTGTTTGCTGGATCCAATGCATGAAATGTGTGGCGCCACACTAATGTTTTTCTCAGCCAGCAGTGTGACGACTTCGAGAGTGCTGTCACGTGTGGTACCGCCAGCGCCAAAGGTAACGGAATAATAGGATGGCTGAAAAACATTCTCCAGCGCCTGTTGAGTTGTTAGTAATTTTTCAACGCCAGCGTCCGTGCGTGGCGGGAAAAATTCGCAACTAAACATTGCTTGTTGTTTAGTTGTCATGGTTATTAGTAACGGTAATGTTCAGCTTTGAACGGGCCAGAAACAGGCACGTTAATGTAATCGGCCTGCTCCTGCGACAAGGTTGTCAAGTGTACACCGACTTTATCCAGATGTAGACGCGCGACTTTTTCATCGAGTATTTTCGGCAGAATATAAACTTTGTTTTCGTAGCTTTCGCTATTTTTATAAAATTCGATCTGCGCCATAACTTGATTGGTGAATGAGGCGGACATGACGAAACTTGGGTGACCGGTCGCGCAGCCTAAGTTCACCAGACGCCCTTTTGCAAGAATGGTAATGCGTTTTCCGTCAGGGAAAATAACGTGATCAACTTGCGGTTTGATTTCTACCCATTCATATTTTTCCAGCGAAGCGATATTGATTTCAGAATCAAAATGACCAATATTACAAACGATGGCTTCGTTTTTCATTGCTGTCATATGGTGGTGATCGATGACGTTGACGTTGCCAGTGGTGGTAACAAAGATATCACCCAGCGCGGCGGTTTCATTCATGTCAACGACGCGGTAACCTTCCATCGCTGCTTGCAGTGCGCAGATGGGATCAATTTCTGTAACCCATACGGTTGCGCCCATGCCTTTAAACGCCTGAGCACAGCCTTTGCCAACATCGCCGTAACCCAGAACAACACAGATTTTGCCTGCGATCATAACGTCGGTAGCGCGTTTAATACTGTCAATTAATGATTCGCGGCAACCGTATAAATTATCAAACTTGGACTTAGTTGCGGAGTCGTTGACGTTCATTGCTGGAAAAAGTAATTCGCCGCTTTCTTGCATTTCGTATAAGCGATGAACACCGGTGGTGGTTTCTTCGGTTACGCCTTTGACGCTAGCCGCAATGTCTTGCCATGTGCTAGAACTATCTGAAATAGTACGACGCAGTACATCAAGAATAGCGGCGTATTCTTCGTTGTCGCTATCTTTGGTCGCCGGAATACCTGCTGCGCCAATACCCTTAGACTCGAACTCTGCACCTTTGTGTACCAGTAAGGTGGCATCGCCGCCATCATCCAGTATCATGTTTGGCAGTTTGCCATCTGGCCACAGTAACGCTTGTTCTGTGCACCACCAATATTCTTCGATGGTTTCACCTTTCCAAGCAAACACGGGGATACCCTGGTCAGCAATGGCGGCGGCTGCATGATCTTGGGTGGAGAAAATATTGCAAGAAACCCAGCGAACTTCTGCACCTAATGCAATCAGTGTTTCGATTAATACTGCGGTTTGAATGGTCATGTGGATGCTGCCCATAATGCGGCAACCGGCCAGTGGTTGTTCTGCGCCGAACTCTTCACGCAAGGCCATTAGGCCCGGCATTTCGGTTTCGGCAATGCGAATTTCTTTGTGACCCCATTCGGCCAGTGAAATATCGGCGACTTTGTAGTCAGGTGAATTTTTGGTGTCTACGACGGCATTCATGCTCATCTCCTAATCTGTATAAAATTAAAGAAATGAGCGCGGTTGTTTCAATTATGCCGTTGTTGAATAAAAGGCATTTTGTTTCTGAGCCTGACAATGGTGGTTAATGCCCACCATTGTTGCAGCGCTCCTCAGAAATTGTAAACGTAGTATAGCTTAGCTATAGGCCTGCTGCATCCTTTAAGGCGTCAGCTTTGTCAGTTTTTTCCCAACTAAATTCAGGCTCTTCTCGACCAAAGTGACCATAGGCGGCAGTTTTACGATAGATCGGGCGCAATAAGTCCAACATTTCAACGATGCCACGTGGTTTTAAATTAAAGTGCTCGCCAATGAGGGCAACAATTTTTTCATCGGCAATTTTACCGGTGCCGAAAGTCTGAATAGAAATAGACGTCGGCTCTGCTACGCCAATGGCATAGGAAACCTGTACTTCACATTTTTCAGCAAGCCCGGCAGCAACCACATTTTTTGCCACATAACGACAAGCATAAGCAGCCGAACGGTCAACTTTTGATGGATCCTTGCCAGAAAAAGCCCCACCACCATGGCGAGCCATGCCGCCATAGGTGTCTACAATGATTTTACGTCCGGTTAAACCACAGTCGCCGACGGGGCCACCAATAACAAAGATGCCGGTCGGGTTAATATGGAATTGAGTGTCTTTGCTTATCCATTCTTCTGGCAGCTCATGTAGGATGATTTCATCCATAATGGCTTCACGTAAAGAATTGTATTCAATGTCTGGCGCGTGTTGTGTTGACAGTACCACGGCATCAATCGCAACAGGTTTGCCGTTTTCATAACGAAATGTCACCTGGCTTTTTGCATCCGGGCGCAACCAAGGCAGGGTGCCGTTTTTACGCAGCTCGGCCTGACGTTTAACTAAGCGATGTGCATAGGTGATGGGTGCTGGCATCAAAACATCGGTTTCATTGCTGGCATAACCAAACATTAGGCCCTGGTCGCCAGCACCTTGTTCATGGTCAGCAGATTCATCAACGCCAGCGGCAATATCAGCAGACTGCTTGTCGATGGATGTAATCACCGCGCATGAGGCATAATCAAAACCCATCTCTGAGCTGTTATAACCAATCTCTTTTATTGTACCCCTGACCACTTCTTGCATATCCACCCATGCTTCGGTGGTGATTTCGCCGGCAATAACAACCATGCCTGTATTGATCAACGTTTCGCAGGCAACACGTGCTTTGTTATCCTGTTCAAAAATTGCATCGAGGATAGCGTCGGAAATTTGGTCCGCTACTTTGTCTGGGTGACCTTCTGATACGGATTCAGAAGTAAATAAATAATCGCTCATGTTTTTACCTTTAATTGTTAGCTGCAGAGTCAGAGACAATTTTGTCCTTGACCCTAGTTCGAATAACGGGTCTATGCCATATCGAGTGGATATACAGTTGTTTTTATAGACACAGAGACCACAGAGGTCACAGAGTTATTGTTTATAACGTTTATATAGATAAACAAATCTTGATGTTATTGATTGGTTTATCTGCAAATTTGTAGTCGTGTTAGCTTTAAACACGCTCTGTGACCTCTGTGGTCTCTGTGTCTATTATCTTGTCCA
>CAZYYW010000020.1:21976-29578 GCA_964651445.1 uncultured Thiotrichaceae bacterium | reverse complement strand
ACTCAGTCTATTAGAAAATTAGAAACAAAGTCAGTTTGTAAATAATTCTCATTTGCTGCCAAACCCTTTCTTAACGGCTACGCCAATTAAAAAATGGCGTCAGTCGAAAAAGGCTAGCACAGCAAGGCTCGTCTAATACAAACAACCGTTTACGCAAATTTCAGCTGATCTTCGCCAAGAATGAAGTGCTTTCTGCTTTTTTTATAAACATCCCATTCAGCACGAATCTGCGCTTTAAAGTCACTGTAGCGCCAATCAGCTTTGGGCTCAAATTGACATATTGCCTGCTTATCCGCGTCGATATAATCAAAGAATTCGTAATGTTCGAAATCTGTGTTGCTGTATTTATAACATTGAATGGTCGCGCACATATTGCCCTCGACATTATGATTGTAAAGCTGATGCGTCTGGAACTGCCCAGGATCCAGCCAGGTAACCTGCCCAGCACTAAGCACTGCCTGCAAATACGGTTTCGACTCCTCTATTTGCAACGACCTAAACCAACGACAACTAAGGCTGCCGTGCAAGACCTTAATAATGGCATGACAGTTGGCATGACGGTGCACCGGTGAGAAATGTTGCCCCGGCCATATCTCCAACACGTAAGGTGCGCCGGGGGAGTTACCCAAGTTTTCACCGATGGTCACCCGCAGATAACACTGTTTTTTCCGGTCTTCATTTAAATTTTCCGATTTCTCTCGAAGCCGTGTATTGCAAACAGCACCATCGGTCATAATACTCCAGTTAATGGCATCAGAAAAATCAGCAAAATCGGCGGTATTTAAACGAAGGTTTCGCCCTGCCACATTGTTATACAACTGCGAACACTCAGTACTAAGGTTATCTGCAACGGTAGCTTCATTGTTATCAATAATGCCGAGGTTGATCTGATCATGGGCAATGATAACCGGCGGCGCACTAGTGGTCACTGGCAGCCGCCGATAAATGGGCTTTACCTGTTTTATTTCCTGCTCGCTAAAATTGCCTGCAATCGAAAAGCTGTCGAGACTCGCTACCCAATCAAGTTGGTGATTATTGCGTAGTTCACTAAAGTCAAACTCCAGCTCACAAAGCTCACTCACCATTTCGCCTTTACCAAAACGCATAAGATTATTATTTTTATCGATGCTAAACCAATAAATTTGCTTTCGGTCTACATCCAGAAAAGGATTGCTCTGCACACTATCCGACGCTACTTGATAGATTATCTGGTCAAGCTGTCCCTTACTTATAACGCGGAAACTGGTTCTCTTTTCACCGATGTCAACAATCAGACTGCTGCAACCAGAACGAAATAAAATCCGAAAACGTTTTTTAGCTTGAAGCAAAAAACCAACCGTTGCCTGACCCTTAACTTCCAGTTTTTTTCGCACATGATAAACAGAAAAAACCGGCTCTTTTGTATTAGCGGCAACATGTTTGACAGTCGGGTGTAACAGAGGAACGGTCTCACGCAGTAGTGCTTTCATATCAACCCCCATAATAGTTTCACGGAAAATATTCTCGGCGAGGGCAAAACTACAATTTCTAACCATGCCTCCCGTTCGCATCATTGTGTAAGCATCGACGAGCAAGCGATACATTGATTTACAAAACTTTACAAATTAATTCTAGAAAAATGCGGTTTATGGTCTACAGAAAAAGTCCAACCTGGACATCGAGGGAAGCTCTAATGGCTGATGGCTTATGGCTTATGGTTTGCTTAACAAAGCATAGGACTGACACCCTGCTTTCATTCCTTTATCACAAGCCTCACCAAAAGATTTTTTTGCCTTAGAGACATTTTGTTTTACGCCGAGACCGTCTTCATACATAAATCCAAGGTTAAAACAGCCTTTAGCCTTGCCACCATCACAGGCCTTGGTGTAATAATGTACCGCCTTAACATCGTCTTGCTTCACGCCCCGACCCGTTTCATACATAAACCCTAGATTTGAGCAGCCTTCTGCGGAGCCGCCACCGCAAGCTTTTATGTAAAAGTTTACTGCCTGCAAATCATCTTGCTTTATACCTCGACCGGTTTCATACATAAACCCCAGTTTTGAACAGCCTTCAGCATCGTTGTCATCACAGGCGTGCGTGTAAAATTTTAGTGCCTTAACATCATTTTGCTTAACGCCGCCGCCATTTATATACATCTCCCCAAGCGTTGCACATGCAATTGCAACACTGCCTTTACACGCCTGAGTAAAAAATTTTGCTGCCATTAAATCATCTTGTTGAACACCTCGACCCGCGTCATACATAAGCCCAAGGTTTAAGCACCCTCTGTCATTTCCACCCGCACACGCTTCGCTGTAAAAGGTTACCGCCTTAAAATCATCTTGCTGCACACCGCGACCGGTTTCATACATAAAGCCAAGATTTGAACAGGCGATATCATCCCCAGCATCACAGCTTTTTTTGTCTAATTCATATCGACTGGAAGACTCGGCACTCGCCATCATATTGATCGCCAGCAGCAAGATCATTGCTAAAATAATTTTTTTCATTTCTTAACCCTTTAGGGATTTCTGAACGAAACGTCCGCCACTTGTTACGTGCAGGATTAAAACATTATTTCACTGTGTAAACCAGCGTTCTTCTGACCCAAATTTTTTATTCTGGTACAATTATCCCGATACAAAAAGCACACCCTGCAACCACCTTGAAAAGTAAAACTAATGAGTAAGCTTAAAATTGCCGTTATCGGCGTAGGTTATCTGGGAAAATTTCATGCAGACAAATATGCCGCATTAGATAGTTGCGAATTAGTCGCGGTGGTTGATGCCGATGCAGCAGTAGCAAAAACCATCGCTGAAAAACATGGCGTAGAGGCATTAACTGACTACAAATCGCTGTTAGGGAAAGTGGATGCAGTGAGTATTGCCGCACCCACCACCTTGCACCACGATATTGCCCGAGATTTTATCGAAAATGGCGCTCACGTCCTGATAGAAAAGCCAATCACAGTCACGGTTGATGAAGCCGATGACCTGATTGAACTTGCCATATGCAATGACCTTATCATTCAAGTCGGGCATCTGGAACGTTTTAATGCGGCATTATTGAATCTGGGCAACACACTCAATAATCCGACCTTTATCGAATCACACCGCTTAGCGCCTTTTAATCCACGCGCCACCGACGTTAATGTGGTTCTCGATCTGATGATTCATGACATCGATATCATCCTTCATATCGTCAAATCAGACATTAAAGAAATGCGCGCATCGGGTACCACCGTTCTAACCAATAGCACAGACATTGCCAACGTCCGCCTTGAATTTGAAAACGGCTGCGTGGCAAACGTAACCGCCAGTCGTGTCAGTGCAAAAACGGAACGAAAGATGCGCCTGTTTCAGCAAGATGCCTACATCTCCGTGGACTTCCACAACCGCATACTGAGTATCTACAAAAAAGGCGAGAAGGAAATGCATCCCGGTATACCAGAGATCATTAGCGAAAAATCCAGCTATGACAACAACGATGCACTCAATCTGGAAATTATCGCTTTCATCGATTCGATACAAAATAAAGTACCGGTTATCGTCAGTGGCGAAGATGGCCGCCGCGCTCTGGATGCCGCTATCCAGATATCCCAGCTATTAAAATAGATCTATTCAAATCAATTCTGAGAAGCAAACAATCAACATGAACATTCCAATGGTCGACCTCAAAGCGCAGTACAACACTCTCAAAAGCGAGATTGATAAAGCAATGATTGATGCGCTCGGAGCCACTCAGTATATTCTAGGCCCCAATGTGCAGGCCTTTGAACAGGAAGCGGCGAGCTACCTCGGTGTAAAACATGCTATCGGTGTTGCCTCCGGTACCGACGCGCTTCATTTGGCACTGGTCGCCGCCGGAATTGGCGAAGGCGACGAAGTCATTACCACACCCTTTACTTTTATCGCGACCGCCGAAGCCATCAGCTACGTGGGTGCAACGCCGGTATTTGTTGATGTAGACGAACACACTTTCAATATTGATTTAAAACAGCTTGAAGCGGCTATTACTGAAAAAACAAAAGCCGTTATCCCTGTACACATTTTCGGACAACCAGTAGACATGGTGGCATTAACAGCCCTGTGTGGCGCTAAGGGTTTAATCATTGTGGAAGATTGCGCACAATCATTTGGCGCACACATCAACAATAAAATGACGGGGAGTTTTGGCGACTTCGGCGCCTTCAGTTTTTTCCCAAGTAAAAACCTGGGCTGTTTTGGTGATGGTGGTTTGATTACAACCAATGATGACCAACGCGCGAATGAATTAAAAGTCTTACGCAACCACGGCAGTCGTGAACGTTACCACCACAATGTCATCGGCTACAACAGTCGGCTTGACGAATTACAGGCCGTTATCCTGCGCATTAAACTCAAACACATTGATGCTTATAACGAGAATCGTCGCCGAGTTGCGCACCGCTACTCCAATGCACTCGCTGATACTGGCATACAAGTCGCCTTCGAAGATAAGATCGGCTTGCATGTTTATCATCAATACACACTGTTGCATGAAAATCGTGATGACATTATGAAAGCGTTACAGACAAAAAACATCGCCTGCGCCGTGTATTACCCCATTGTGCTGCACAAACAGGATGTTTATATGGCGCAATATAAAAATATTGAACTGCCTGTTTCGGAACGTATCTCACGCAACTGTTTTTCGCTTCCGGTTTATCCTGAACTAGAAGATGAGAAGGTGGATGCCATTGTGGATATTATTAAAGCCGCGCTATAATTTGCGGACATGCTGTTTTCGCTGACACCGGTTTACATCTGTGTCAGCGGCACGTTCACTATGCGTTCCCACGCGGGAGCGTGGGAACGAGAATAGTTACTTAGAAGGGATTAGGCTTTGGAATATATTTCGCTGCCCTGCTCTTTAAACTGCTCGGCTTTTTCCTGCATACCTTTATCAAAGGCGATTTCAATATCGCCAATGCCTTGTTTGGCAGCATACTCACGAACGTCTTGCGAAATTTTCATAGAGCAGAATTTTGGACCACACATGGAACAAAAGTGAGCCACTTTATGCGCATCTTTGGGCATAGTTTCATCATGGTATTCACGCGCTCTTTCCGGGTCGAGAGCCAGACGGAATTGATCTTCCCAACGAAATTCAAAACGTGCTTTTGACATCGCGTTATCTCGAATCTGTGCGCCGGGGTGACCTTTTGCCAAATCGGCGGCATGCGCGGAGATTTTGTAGGTAATAATACCTACGCGAACATCTTCTTTATTGGGCAGACCCAAATGCTCTTTTGGTGTGACATAACACAGCATAGCGCAGCCGTACCAGCCGATTTGCGCGGCACCAATGCCGGAGGTAATGTGATCGTAACCGGGGGCAATATCGGTGGTGAGTGGCCCCAGTGTATAAAACGGTGCCTCCATACATTCTTCTAGTTCTTTATCCATGTTTTCTTTTATCATTTGCATCGGCACATGACCTGGGCCTTCAATCATTACCTGCACATCATGCTGCCAAGCAACTTTTGTCAGCTCGCCGAGTGTTTCCAGTTCACCGAACTGGGCTTCATCATTGGCATCGGCCAACGAACCAGGGCGCAAGCCATCACCCAGTGAGAAGGAGACATCATAGGCTTTCATGATTTCGCAGATGTCTTCAAAATGGGTATATAGAAAACTTTCTTGATGATGCGCCAGACACCATTTCGCCATAATAGAACCACCACGCGAAACAATGCCGGTGACACGTTTTGCCGTCATCGGCACATACTTAAGGCGTACGCCAGCATGAATGGTGAAATAATCCACGCCCTGCTCTGCCTGTTCTATCAAAGTATCTCTGAAAATTTCCCAGGTCAGATCTTCTGCAACGCCACCGACTTTTTCCAATGCCTGGTAAATTGGCACAGTACCGATAGGCACCGGCGAATTGCGCAGAATCCACTCCCGCGTTTCGTGAATATTTTTACCGGTAGACAAATCCATAATGGTGTCTGAACCCCAGCGAATACCCCACACCATTTTTTCGACTTCTTCGGTGATGGATGAAGTGACCGCTGAATTACCTAAATTGCCATTAATTTTAACCAGGAAGTTACGACCAATAATCATTGGCTCAAGTTCTGGGTGATTAATATTGGCAGGAATAATCGCGCGTCCACTGGCGACTTCTTCGCGCACAAACTCGGGCGTTATTTCATTGGGCAGGTTAGCGCCAAATGATTGCCCGGGGTGCTGCATCAAAACTTTTTTATACTCGGGATTTTTACGCAATTCCTGAAGTTTCATGCTCTCGCGAATGGCAATATATTCCATTTCAGGAGTCACAATGCCTTGCTTGGCATAATGCATCTGTGACACATTTTTGCCTTTTATGGCACGCCGTGGGGCGCAGATATGTTCAAAGCGTAGATCGGCTAAGCCTGGATCATTTTGCCGTTGCTGACCAAAGTCAGAGCTCGGCCCAGCCAGTAACTCGGTGTCATTACGCTCATCAATCCAATTACGGCGGACATCTGCCAGACCTTTTAACAGGTCGATTTGAACGGCCGGATCGGTATAAGGCCCCGATGTATCATACACAGGAATCGGTGGATTAGGTTCAGCGCCGAAAGTGGAGCCAGTGTCTTCAAGATGAATTTCGCGCATCGGCACCTGTATATCCGGGCGAGACCCTTCAACGTAGATTTTTTTCGAACCATCAAGTGGTTTTATGGAGTCAGATGACAGCTCAGCTGCACGATCAAGGAATTCTTGCGGGATGGCACTCATAGTTTAAATACTCTTGGCATACTCTGTAGGTTTAGCTAAAACCGGCTCAAAAATGAGCCAATAAAGACCACCATAATACCTGATTTAGCCACCTTATAAAAAGCTATATGTTGTAAGTGAATTAATACCGGTATAAACCTTATTTTGTTTAATGGTTTAAATGCCTTTAGACACACCATTTAGAGTACCCTCTTACGGCTTCTCAGGGTACAATGCGCAACGATATGTTATCGCTAACACCTTGAGTAAGGCAGTTTATGGACTTCGAAAAAGCACGATTTAATATGGTTGAGCAGCAGGTACGCCCGTGGGATGTGCTTGATCCTCGGGTACTGGCAGTCATCAATGAAGTACCGCGCGAGCAGTTTGCCCCGGCTCAGTACAAAAACATGGCTTATGTCGATACCCGCATACCCCTCGGCAGCTATGATGACAAGCCTTGTAAAATGGCCAACCCTAACCTTGATGGTCGTATTTTGCAGGAACTGAACATCAACGAAGACGACCTTATACTGGAAATCGGTACCGGCAGCGGTTATCTCACGGCTTGTCTAGCAAAACTCGGCCGCCATGTTGATAGCGTAGACATCAACGAAGCCATGACCACCATGGCCGAAGAAAGCCTGCAAGCGCTAAACATTGATAACATCAAACTCAGCACTGGCGATGCTTGTAAAACTTGGGAACAAAAACGCAATTATGACGTTATCGCCATCACCGTTGCCATGAAAAATATTCCTGAGAGTTATAAAAAACTACTGAAACCCGGCGGAAGGCTATTCGTAGTAACCGGCGATGCACCCGCAATGACGGCTCACCGTGTTACCCGTGATGACAATAATCACTGGACCACGGAAGAGCTGTTCGAAAC
>CAZYYW010000020.1:18281-21876 GCA_964651445.1 uncultured Thiotrichaceae bacterium | reverse complement strand
AAACCATGCAAGAATTTAGTGCGCTGAAATTAAATGCGTATCTTGAAAGCTGTGAGCAGGAACCATTGCTGCTTGATGTCCGCCAACCTTGGGAATTTGACATCTGCCGAATAAAGAATAGCCAATTGCTGCCGATGTCACAAATAACCAGTGCGCTTGAATCACTTGATGTGAACCGCGAGACAGTGCTTATATGCCACCATGGCATTCGTAGCCGCCGCGTTGGCAACTATCTGGAACAAGCCGGCTTTCGCAACATCATAAATTTGTCCGGTGGTGTAGCACAATGGGCACAAACGGTTGATGCTGAAATGCCGACTTATTAACAGCAACTTATTACCCTATGCCTTACTAAAATAATTCAATAAGAGATACCATGAAACATCTGCCTAAAACTTTTATCACTACCTGTATCGCGGTATCTCTCTACGCCGTCTCAACAACGGCTTCTGCTCTAGATTTAAATGAAGCAATGGATCTCGCGAAAAAATACGACACCACCTTTCAGGCGGCATACGCCAACTACCTGGCAACCGCAGAGGCTTCGTCACAAAGCACCTCTGCCATACTGCCGCAAATTTCTTTCAATGCGCATATTCAACGAGGCCGTATTGAAAACGACTCTGCTGGCACGGTCGGTAAATCAGACAATAACAATGAAGGTTTTTCACTGGATTTAAATCAGGTTATCTTTGATAAAACCGTGTTTGACAACCTTGACCAGGGCGATGCTATTGCCGCTAAAGCACGAACAGAATTTGAATCCGCCAGACAGGATACCATTGTACGTGTTGCTACTGCATACTTTGAGGTATTAACGGCTATTGATACTCTGGAAACCGCATTTGCCGAAAAAATTGCCATTGGTAAGCAACTCGAACAAAGCAAAGAACGCTTTAATGTCGGTCTGTCTGCCATCACCGATGTAAAAGAACAACAGGCCAGCTTTGATATCGCTTCGGCTGACGAAATCATTGCCACCAACGATGTCTCTAACAGTCGCGAAGCCCTGCGCGTTATCATCAACACCTACCCAGAAAACCTGCATATTGCCAGAAAAGACATTCCGCTGGTGGTACCCGAGCCGATGGACATTAATGCTTGGCAGAAGAAAGCCCTACAAACTAACTTCTCACTATTGGCGGCAAAATATGCTGTTGATGCGGCGCAAAGTGCCTATGATGGCAGCAAGGGCGGGCATTACCCGACACTTAGCCTAAACGCTTCCTATGGACAGACAAGATCTGACCCATTGAATTTCAGCGGTCTGCCCACCCCACTACCAGAAAATGAAAGAACCGATACCCGCGTTTCGCTCAATCTTAACATTCCACTCTATTCAGGTGGTTTTACCAGTTCCACGGTGCGCCAGAAATTATCCGAACTGAACGCAGCCAAAGCCCTGCATGAACAGGAACGCCGTAGAACCATTGCTTTAGCCCGCAGTGCTTACCTAAGCCTGGAAGCCGGTATTGCCACCGTTAAAGCCAGAGAGCAGGCCGTCATCTCAACCCAAACCTCACTTGACGCAACGATGGCAGGTTATGATGCTGGCACCCGCACCAGCGTAGACGTACTGCTATCACAACGCCTGTTATTCAGCAGTAAACGTGATTACTCTGTTGAACGCTATAAATACCTAACCGATAGCCTTGAATTAAAGCGCGTTGCCGGTACGTTGACGATTAGTGATGTCGATCAAATCAACAAATGGTTAGTTCCCCGACCTGAAAAAGAAGCACAGGCTGGACAGTTATAACCACACATAATAGGTGAAAAAAAACCTCGACAAAAGTCTGCTGCTACGTTCCTACCTAGCACCAAAGTATTGGCCATTGTGGTTCACTATCGGCTTGTTGCGCTTAATCTGCTTATTACCGCTGCCTGCCCTGCAAAACATTGGCTCTGTTTTAGGCATTTTTATTTATCGCGTGGTAGCCTCAAGAAGACGTGCCGCACGAATTAATTTAAAACAGGCATATCCCGATTTCAGCGACCAACAAATCAATGCCCTCAATAAAAAAGCCTTTCGCAGTCTAGGCATCTCAGTCTTTGAAACCGCTCTTGCCTGGTTTAGTAAGAGTGAAACACTACAAAAAATTTGCATCATCGAGGGCAAAGAACACCTTGATAAGGCGATGGCAAAAAATAAAGGCGTACTGCTTTTAACCGGACATTTCACCACGCTAGACATGGGCGGGCACTTAATTGGCACCTACGTTAGCAAATACAACGCCGTTTTTAAAAAAGCCCACAGCCCTTTATTTAACGCACTGATGGTACATTATCGCTCGAAGATGGGGGATGAATTAATTGAAACCAAAAATGTGCGGGGCATTATTCGCGGCTTAAAAAAAGGTCATGCCACCTGGTTTGGGCCGGATCAAGATTTTGGTGACCAGGATATAGTTTTTACACCCTTCCTCGGCGGTATTGCTTCCACCTTAACCGCTACTGCAAAAATCGCCAAAATGACTGGCGCTGCTGTTGTGCCGTTCTATCCCGTCAGACTAGCACAGGGCAAAGGTTATAAACTTATTGTGCTGCCAGCACTGGATAATTTTCCTTCTGACGATATAGAAGCTGACAGCGCCAGAGTGAACAGAATCATCGAAAACATGGTCTATGATTGTCCAGAACAATACCTATGGTTGCACAAACGCTTTAAAACCCAAGCAGATCGCAAAACCAATATCTACGCATAACGTATGCTCCGCTATCGTCTACTCATCGTCCTGCTAAGCCCTATTATTATTGGTCATATAATCGGCAAGGCAGCAGGCAATAAACAACTACGCTACTTCTGGCAGCGCCTTGGTTTTAATTATTCAACATTGCCAAAAAATTGCTTATGGTTTCACTGCGCTTCGGTCGGCGAAGTCAATACTGCCTTACCCTTATTAAAACATCTGCATACAAAGAACAGTCAATTAAAATTCATCATCACCAGTAACACTATTACCGGCGGCGAAATTGTGGCACAACAAAATCTGCCTTACCTGTTTCATTGCTACCTACCGTTTGACTGGCGCTTTAGTGTTCAACGATTCCTAAATACAGCACAGCCTACCACCCTGTACATTATGGAAACTGAAATATGGCCCAATCTATTTCACTTGTGTCACCGACAAAAAATAAGCATACACATAATAAACGCACGTTTATCCAGCCAAACAATAGACGCTAATCGATGGTTGAAATCTGTGCTTAAAACAGCACTGTCACACGTCACCACGATTGCTGCACGCTCTGCGAAAAACGCAGCCGCTTATGCGTCACTTGGCGCCGCCACTAACATTATCACTGTAACTGGTAACTTAAAATTAAGTACCGCTATTAATCCGCAACACACCACAGACAGCAATAACTTTTCTCACAAACGCGGATACGTTTTAGTTGCGTCTACTCATGATGACGAAGAACAACAAATTTACACAATCTGGAAAAAATTAAAACGAAAAGAATTGCTTATCATTGCACCAAGGCATCCCGAACGTGGCGCGAACATTATTAAAAAACTGCAATGCAAAAAGATTTCTATACGAAGCAAGCAGCAAGCCGTAAACGATGGAACACAGGTGTTTTTACTCGACAC
>CAZYYW010000020.1:0-18181 GCA_964651445.1 uncultured Thiotrichaceae bacterium | reverse complement strand
CGTGGTTTAACGCACAATGCTGAAGCGGTTCTTGAAAACTATAGCGCTTTGATACTCAAGAGCAGTCAGAACTGAAGCCGTATGAGATCACTGCTGCCCCGTTAACGATGAGAGATATGAGATAAAGCAGTCGCCGGCACTATTGATAGCCATCCAATAAAGCTAACCAACTAGCATCATCAAAATGAAAGTTGTTTTTATTTTTTTTGAACTTCAACAATGAACGCTGCAATCGCGCTAAATTTTTCTGCTTCCAATTTTCTCCGCCTGCACGTATTTCACTGTTATCAAAATCAATCAAATAAACATCAGCTGTTGCTGACGAAGAACCCGTCAGCAGTATATTTCTGGCATTCAAATCCGCATGATAGACATTATGCTGATGAAATAATTTAATACAATGGCCTATTTTTTTCCATTGTTCGGCAGTAATCGAGGTATCGCTCAGAACATCTGCCAACGTTGCCGCCTGTTTTATTTCCTGCGTAATTAAATCTGCGCGGTAGCAAAACATGCCTTTTTTCACATGTGCTGCCACCGGCAGCGGTACGGGCAGGCCAAGCTCAAACATTTGTATAAGCAAGCGACACTCTCTGAAGGCACGGCTATTTTCAACATCACGCCCCAGATAGCAATCTTTTGTTAACGACGCGATTAAACCGCCTCGAAAATAGTGCTTTAATACCATCGCATGATTGTTTATAGAAAGATAGCACACGGCCGCACGACCAATGCCAACCTTAGCGGCTACAGATTTTTTTTGCGAGGCTAAGCGTTTAGTGTGATAATCACGATCAAATAGCTGTAATGTCGGCTCAGCGATGATGTTCGCATCATATAAGACATACGAGTTAGCTATTTTTTTTATTTTATAATTATTCTGCAAAGACATTATTAACGCTTTATTCGACTATTTTTATGACAGCTGTAGCAACATATTCCCGCCAACACGCACCTGAAACACTGTGTTTACTTAGACTGTCTGCTCTGGGTGATATTACGCATGTTTTACCCACATTGCGAACCCTGCAAAAACATTGGCCCAATACAAAAATTAGCTGGATTATTGGAAAATCAGAATACCCGCTGGTGCAAGCCATCGACAATGTTCATTTTATTGTCTTTGATAAAAACGCCGGACTATTTTCTTATCCATCACGTGCAGGCCCCTATCAACATCAACAATCCGTGGTTAACAAATACCCACAAGCCCTGTTAAAGTACAATGACAAAACATCAGCTGAAGCCCTCTGGGGGGACCGCATTAAAAATTCCAAATGCATGTCACTGATTTCTGTTGGTGATGTCATCCAAAAAATAAGTTTAATAACCGAGAAGCCGATTTAATGTCTACTCACAAAAAAATCATTGCCTGTATCCCAGCAAGGTTCGCTTCGACACGACTGCCTGGGAAACCGTTGCTTGAGATTGCGGGTAAAGCCATGATTTTACACGTCGTCGAAAAATCGTTGCAATGCACAATGTTATCGGACGCGGTTGTCTTGACGGATGATGATCGCATCTATAAGGCAGTGAAAGATGCCGGCTATCATGTTGCGATGACTTCTCAAGATTGTGCTTCGGGCACAGATCGTATCGCTGAATTTATGCAACAATCGGATGCCGATATTTTTGTGAATATTCAGGGTGATGAAGTCACGCTAAATCCTGACCACATTGATCAACTGGTAAAAAAATTCAGCCAACAGAAAAACCCACAGATGGGTACTTTATCTCACTGGTGTACCGACAAAGCGACACTGGCTGCGCCATCAAATGTTAAAGTTGTGACTTCAACAAGCGGCGATGCATTATATTTTTCCAGAAATATGATACCCGTAACCCAGCAAGGCGAGATTGCTAAAAAAGGCCAAATTCACATCGGTGTTTATATCTACACCCGTGAAATTCTGACACGTTTAATGCAACTGCAACAATCTCCGCTGGAACAAATTGAAAAGCTGGAACAATTACGCGCCCTCGAAAACGGCATCGCGATTAATGTCACAACACTGGATGATTACCAGGGACTGGCGGTGGATACACCAGAAGATTTAGAAAAAGCCAGAGGCTTGTTTTAAGATTTATTCGCTTATAGAGACCTTTGCACGATACATTCACAAATAAAAACGCGCTATTTACATAGCGCTGGTGATAACTTTTCTTTTAACGGCCTACTGCAAACTGACTACTTTATTGCAGCCTTGATAATCACTGCTATACCCCAGCTCTTTCGTTATGCTGAACTCATCCATGATTTCACCCTTGTCATTGATAAAACGCGCTATCAGTTTATTTTCAATCACATCAATAACCACTGAACCGGCCTCTATCAAACCGACAACTTTCGCCGGGTGGTTCATCGGCCCCTGATCAACTTTTGAAGCAGAACCAGTGACCACATAAATTGCACCCTGATTTTCTATTTGTTTTAGCGGCTTCAGATACTGCTGATGCTTTCCATAAATGCCTCTTGAAACGATATTCGCTTCGGAGAATTCACCTGAATATTCATATGCGCAATCCAGCAGAAAAGAGCGTTCATACATATGACTGTGCCCGGTAAATACTAGGTCAACGCCCGCCTGTTCCAGAATTGGCAGGAAGTTCTCGCGCATATCTTGCATTCTTCCCCGGCTATCACGGGTATTGTCAGAATCGTGGCTACCTTTTGTGTAGGGTGGATGATGAAAAGCGGCAATCACCCAAGGTTTCTTATTCTGCGCCAGATTGCGTTTTAACCACATCGCCATCTCGCCATCAGCAGAGCGGTCACTGGCTTGCGAATCCAGCACTACAAAGTGTACATTTGAATAATCGAAAGAATAGTAATTTTCGGTATGGGAAGCAACGCCACCCGCTTCTCCCTGCTCAGGCAGATCAAATATTCTGAAATAGGTCCAACGACGATCATCATGATTACCATAGACCGGCCACAGCGAGGTATTTACTAGCAGGCTTTCAAAGGGATCAAACAACGCATTCTGGAATTGCTCATTGGTGCCTGATCGGTAGGCTAAATCGCCCACTATCATCCAGACATTAACCAGTGGCGTTGGTGCCGAGGATTCTGATGAACTGCCCGTTACGCCATCTTTTGCCATGGCCGTATTTCCAGGCAATGGGTTCTGCTGCATCCAGCTTAAAGCCGAATCTCGCACCCGGTTTAAAATTTCACCTGCGTCTCCCGTGTCACCCATTACCCAAATTCGTGTTGGCTTTACTTCTTCGGGGTGAGTAATAAACCATTGATGCTCAGCACCTTCTTCATACGAACCACTGATGCTACCTGTTTTATAAAAATACTGTGTCGCTGGTTTGAGGCCGGTTAATTTAACCGTATGATTTTTTGCAAGCGATGATTCAAGATTAACGGTAGCCAGTCGCTCAGGATCTTCACCGAAACGAACAATGCCCAATTCATTTTTTTCTGTCATCCAGCGAATAATGACGCTGTCCTGCGTTAAGGTCTGGATATAGGCTTCTCGACTACCGGTTAGCCGGCTATCGGTGTACACCACCACAAAACGTGAGACGGCGTAGAACAGCGCAAGGACGATTATAATCTTTATAAATATTCTCAATAGCGCCATATTCAATACTTTATAGAAATACGAGGGAAAATCTTGTATCGTCCATATCTCATTGATTATGATACAATATCTGACATTTATAATGTCCAGTCGCACACATACTACTTGCAAACTAGACGAATAACAATCAATACTTATATGTTGTCAGCCCAATATTTTTTCTGACCACGGATGCATTTTTACTTTCTGCTAATGCATCGTCATTTAACAATGCCCTTGTCGCCTTGCCAACTCTCATATAGTCAAAACTTCTGTACCCACTGGTAGCGATTTTTCTTGACGGTATCGTGCTTAAATATAACCGTTTGTGTGTTATCTAAGAATTGCGGTAGTTCTTCTCGTTTCATAACCGTTCTCATCATTGGCTAATGGTGAACAATTTTTAACCAATTTTAGTGCGTTCAAGCTCATTTTATATTGAAAAAAATTCCATCTACCTGCTTCTGAAACTAACATGTATGATAGACCACAGTGGTGCGGCTACCGCCTACTGGTGAGAGAAACGCTGGCACAGTAAAACGGCATATGCGTAAATTTAATGGTGTTCCAAAAAAGCATTTTCCTCTATTTTTAAAGGAATGTGAGTGGCGTTTTAATAACCCAAAGCCACAAGCGCAATTAAGACAATTGAAACAATGGGTTAAGAGATAATGGGGTGGTTATCTGGTACGGCCCCTAATTTTTTCATTAGACGGAGACCAACTCGCGTTAATTAAGATTGGAATTTTATCCGTATAACGCTTACATTATTCTCGGAAAGTGAATCATATCACTGTAAAATACAAGTCTTATTTAACCTTAACCTTCACTCTAATAATTTATAGCTAAAAACATGAGTCGTCATACCAAAACAGTAAAACAAAAGCTCAAATGGGTATGGCAAACTCGGGTTCTAGGGTTATTTCGTATCCGAATAAAAAAAATGATGGGCGGCGGCTTCTATGAAAAGGCAGGCCCTATACAGTTCGACAAAAAAGCCAGTGATCTAAAAGCACCAAAGGCAGCAGGCATCACCGTTATTTTAACTGCTTATCGCCGTGTAGAATACCTAGAAGATCAAATACAAAGCCTACGCAATCAAACAGTTCCTCCCGATGAAATATGGGTATGGTTTAATTCAAGCCCTGAACCACAAATTGATGTATCTTCCCTAGTCGATCGAGTCATTATATCGAACACTAACTGGTTGTTTTGGGGTCGATTTTCTTTAGGCAACATGGTCAGAACTGGTTATGTCGCTTTTTTTGATGATGATATTTTACCCCAACCCAAGTGGTTTGAAAGCTGCCTAAATAGCATTAAAAATGGTCATGATGGTATTTTAGGTGGTTCTGGAGTCATCCTTCCACTACAAGGTGGTTATTCCAGCAAACACAAAGCGGGATGGAATGGTAAACAACTGAAACAAGTCACTACCGTAGACCTCGTAGGCCATGCTTGGTTTATGCGTAAAGAACATTTGCAATACATGTGGCGTGAAGAGCCTCATTCTTGGGATAACGGAGAAGACATTCACCTCAGTTATATGGCACTTAAATACGGCAACATTAAAACTTACGTGCCTCCTCACCCTGAAGATGACCTCTCAGTTTGGAGCTGCCGCCCTGACTTCGGTAAAATAGTGGGCCGTAAAAGTGTTGCCACCTTCAAAACCAAAGGCCATAAAAACATACGCTCGGAAATTGTTGATGCCTACCGTAAAGATGGCTGGATAATTACTCAAGAAATTTCACCTATTTATGATAAGACATTTTCTAATGACTTAGCCTTACTCAATGAAAAGCTGATCACTAAAGATAACTTTTCACTTGTGCGTTTTGGTGATGGTGAAATGATTGTAATTAATGGCCAAAGCATTGACCTTTCTGAAAAATGCAATGGTGAACACAAATACAACCCGGCTAGTGAAAGAGATGAAGAGTTTCGTCAAATTTTAAGTGACTCCCTCACCTTTAAAAACTCGCAATATTATATCGGCCTACCTTGTCGGTGTTGCGTTGGTGACAAACAGTGCGATAACTTAAGGTCTCAATCTCAACAAGATGAAAGAAATTTAACCTGGGCCAATATTTTTGTAAACTCAAACTATCCTATTTTTCTTCAATCCACCGTGAAGGCTCTACAATCTCGCACCACTCACATTATTTGCCATAATAAGGCTGATTTAAGCCACTTAACCTTTACCATACAGAAAGATTTTCGGGTAGGTGCCAATGCATGGGTGAATGATTATCACTCATCAATAGAAGAGATCTCTCAATTCATTGAAGAGCATAACATTAACAATGAAGTCTTCATATTTTGTGCTGGAGTATTAAGCAATATGCTTATTTATGAACTCACTCGGAGACATTCGAATAATACTTACATTGATGCAGGTTCCGTATTCGATGATATAATGAACCTTGGTAAAACACGGAAATACCTAAAGGGAAGCAAAAAACAACTAAAGAAAGTCTGCATCTGGTAAATTTAAGAGCATTCAATGAAATTTCTATCTCTGTTTGGCACACGGCCTGAAGCCATTAAACATCTAAACTCGTAATTATGCCTAACGCCCTCTGGAATTTATTTTTTCGTTTTGCCGATCGTTTTGTTTCACCTAAATGGTTTCTTAAACATGTGCCATCTAGCGATGAGCTGACAAAATTTAGCGGTCGACTTTCGATAGAAATTGTCAGCCATTGCTGGAATTATTCTCACTTAATGGCCTATAACCTGAGCGCTTACGTTAATCACCCGCCCAAGAATATAGACATAACTGTCACTGTATTTTACTCTTTAGAAGATAAAAGCACGGTTGCTATGCTTGAGTATTTTAAATCCATTAAGGTACCTGGCATTACATGGAACTGGCAATTACTGGAGACAGCTCAATTACTTCGAAGAGCCATAGGACGAAACAGAATAGCACTTAATACAAAAGCAAACTGGGTTTGGTACATTGACTGCGATCTCATTTTCCATCAAGGATGCCTTGATTCTTTAGCTAATAAATTAATCAATAATACAGAACTATTACTGTTTCCAGAGTTTGAATTCGTCACCCCATTATTAAGCGATGAAAATCTGCTTCTTAAAAAGAATCAACAGCCTAAACTGCTTGAAATAGACACCGCTTTATTTCAACGAAACGAAATACACAGAGCCATAGGCGCTTATCAAATTACCCATGGAGACGTTGCGCGCTCCTGTGGCTACTGTAACAATATAAAAGCTTATCAAACTGCAGAGCCACATTGGAAAAAAACCTATGAAGATAGAACCTATCGCTGGTTGTTAAGAACCCAAGGGGTTGCTATTGAGATTCCAGCTATATATCGCATCAGGCATCAATCAAAGGGGCGTTATAAAAAAGGAAGCTTATGGTCTTCCATTAGAGCAAAAATTAGGCTGAAACAAGCTAACTCAGCTGAACGCAAAACCGACAAATAAAATGAATTGGGCTCAAAATAAAATTCATACAGCAATCAACACCTCAGTGGGCATTCTCATTCTTCTGTTCCCCGCTTTTCTAGTCAGTGTCGATAATGCTGGCGGATTGATTATATTATTGCTGACACTACTCAGCAGTGCCGGATTAATAATCAATCAATCTAAAATTCCACTGCATAAAAGTGAGCGACATTTCCTTTTGGCTATTGGTTTTTTTCTTCTAATTTATGTCTTTAATATTATCTATTTTGATTTAAACATATCAGAGTTTGATAATCCCTCTCGCTTTTTATTATTACTCCCTATCTTTTTTTATCTTAGAAAAATAAAATTAAACATCAACTACATTCTTTATTCTTTATTCCTTGGTGTATTAGGCTGTCTCATTTTAGCCTTATACCAAAAATACTCTTTAGAAATGGATCGCTCGGTAGGCGTTTCAGGCGTCGTTTCATTTGGGGCTATATGCATGTCACTCGCCATGATGTCTCTTCCTGCAAGCTTATTATCAACATCTAAATTAACTAAAACCATGATGATTTTAAGCGTTTTCATAGGTGTTTATGCATCAATATTAACGGGAACAAGAGGGGCATGGCTCATATTACCAGCCAGCATTATACTTATATTAGTGATTAACCCTCTTCAATTAAAAAAACTAACCATAGCTTATCTTTTTACTTTCATCTTCATCACGATTGGGGCGCTTTATTTTATACCCTTGATTCAAAATAGAGTGGACACCGCCATAAGCGACATCATCAATTATTACCATTATGGAGAAATTCAAAGTTCATTAGGCGCGCGACTGGATATATGGCACATAGCAATTGGAGAGTTATTTAAAAATCCACTATTGGGTATAGGCCAGGGTAATTTTTTAACTTTTTATCAAAATTATGTTAAAACCAACAACATACCTTCAGCGTTAACCACAGACATATCTCATTTGCATAACGAATATATTTCTGCTGCATTCCATCGTGGTATATTTGGCTTAATTTCTATGATTTTGATCTTCTTCACCCCTCTAATTCACTTATTAATATCAATAAAAAATCAAACCGGTGACAAACAAATATTATCATTGACCACAATTATTTTAATTTCAAGTTGCCTGGTTATCTCTTTGAGTGATGCCTTTTTTGACCAACACCCCCTCACTCTATTTTTCGTGGCCTTAATTTATATCTTATATTCACAAATATATACTGACCCTAAAGAGCAAACTAAACTTTAAATAGACTAAAGGGCTCCCCATCGCAATATCAATATTTATATCAATGACTAACATCATTCTTTTCTATCATAACTGCCAACGGGTAACGGCTTACTTCTCTTTTATCTATTCAATGATTTTTGCCGTAGAGGTACCATCAACATAAGTCAGCACCATCACTTGCCCACCGGTTTCGCGAACACAGTCACCACCGAGAATTTCACTGGCGTCATTATTGCCGCCCTTCACTAAAATATCCGGCGCCACATCGCAGATTAAGCGAGTGGGTTCGTCTTCACTGAAAGCCACCACCCAGTCAACACAACGTAAAGCGGCTAACATACGCATACGATTTTCAACTTTATTGACCGGCCGGTCTGCGCCTTTTAAACGACGCACGGTTTCGTCAATATTCACTGCCACCAGCAATCGATCACCTAACTCGCTCGCCTGTTCCAGATAAGTGACATGACCGGCATGCAAAATATCAAAGCAACCATTGGTCATTACAATGGTTTCGCCCTGTGCGCGACAACGCTCCAGCAAGGTAAAAAGTGCTTCTTCGCGCAATATGCCGTGCTCAGTATTGGAAGAATTAGATTCGATGGCAAATTCCAGCTCTTGCACACTAACACTGGCAGTACCTGATTTAGCCACCACCACGCCCGCGGCAAGATTTGATAACACCATGGCGCGTTCCAGTGAAATGCCAGTACCCAGAGATGCTGCCAGAGTCGATATAACCGTGTCACCGACACCTGTTACATCAAACACTTCCTTGGCTTCGGTGGGAATATGCAGTGCATCATAATCACGTTGTATCAGGCTCATGCCATGCTCACTACGGGTGACCAGCAAGGCTTCGATATCGAATTCATTGGCGAGTTTATTGGCTTTAGCGACCAGTTCATCTTCCGTATCACAGGTTCCGACCACCGCTTCAAACTCAGATAAATTGGGGGTTATCAGGCTGGCTCCTGCGTATTTTTTAAAATCAGTGCCTTTTGGATCGACCAGTACAGGGATGTTTTTTTGTTTGCATAACTTTATAAGATGCTCGACCTGCCGCAAACTGCCTTTGCCATAATCAGAACAAACCACAATGTTGTGATTATCCAGTTGAGATGTAAACACAGCTTCAAGTCGCGACAAATCTAAACCAATAAAGCCGTCTTCAAAGTCTAATCGCATTAGCTGCTGTGAACGGCTCATGACACGTAGTTTTATCACCGTGGCAATTTCTGGCATACGCACGAATTGCGGCTTAACCCCAACTTTTTCCAGCAATGTTTCTAGTGTTACCGCCGCTTCGTCATCACCGCACAGCCCAATTACAGTACACTGCGCACCAAGGTCGGCAATGTTTAATGCCACATTACAAGCGCCACCCGCACGTTCTTCATTTTTATTAACATGCACCACCGGCACGGGCGCTTCAGGCGAGATTCGTGAAGTACCGCCATGCCAGTAGCGATCCAGCATTAAATCGCCAACCACCAACACTTTGGCATTTTCAAAAGAAGGTAAATGCATGCTTATGTTATAAAGCCGTATTAGTCAACGAGGCGGTATTCACAACCACAATAGGGACATTTTGCAGTGCCGGTTTCTTCCACCGGAATATAGACTCGCGGGTGAGAATCCCACAGGCTAGAACCCGGCATTGGGCAGTGAATGGGTAAAACATCACGCGACACTTCGTACAACATAGTGTCGTTTGGTGTTTCCAGATTTTCCTGGTTTGCTGTGTTTGGATTTGGCATAGTGTTAGTTCCTGACTTTTTTCCGCTAATAAACGCAAATTAACGCGAATAAGAACAGTTTAGAATATTTAAGCAGCCTCTGAATAATTTTTATTACCTGAAAAATATTCGCGTTAATTTGCGGAGTCTTTATTTATCAAGCTATTTAACCACCGTTAACCAATCTGGATGCACATCAAGGCGACCGTGTACTAGGTCGAAATACATCGTTTGTAGTTTTTCGGTAATAGGGCCGCGCGAGCCGTTGCCGATAACATTATCATCAATTTCACGAATCGGTGTAACTTCCGCTGCTGAGCCGGTAAAAAACACTTCATCCGCTTCGTATAATTCTTCAATCTTGATAATAGTCTCGACTACATCATAATCCAGCTCTTTTGCCAGAGTGATAATGGTATTGCGGGTAATGCCGTTTAGCGAGGCAACCAGCGTTGGCGTATACAATACGCCATCTTTAATCATAAAAATATTTTCGCCACTGCCCTCGGCAACATTACCTTTGCTATCGAGCAACAGTGCTTCATCATAACCTTTACTCATGGCTTCATCGAGTGCCAGCATGGAGTTGATGTAATTACCGTTTGCCTTCGCCAGGTACATACTGGGGTGCGAATCATTTTTTATAAAACTGGACTTGCGAATACGAATGCCATTGTCCAGCGCATCCTGCCCCAAATACGCACCCCACTCCCAGGCGGCAACCATGACATGCACGCGCAAATTATCCGCGCGTAAACCCATGCCTTCAGAGCCATAAAAACACATTGGGCGAACATAGGCAGATTCCAGATTATTTTCTTTCACCGCCGCACACTGTGCCTGATTCAGAGTTTCTGCATCAAACGGAATTTCCATGTTCATCAATGCCGCTGATTCAAAAAGACGGTTTGTATGCGCCTGTAAACGAAATATAGCCGGGCCATGCTCAGTTTTGTAGGCACGTAAACCTTCGAATACGCCCATACCGTAATGTAATGTATGCGTTAAAACGTGAATTTTGGCATCACGCCAATCAACCATTTTTCCGTCAAACCAGATAACGCCATCTCTATCGGCCATGGTTTGCATATAAATCTCCCACAATATTCTCTAAAAAATTACTCATGTTTTGCCGCGAAAAACGCAAAGGGGAAAATCAAAAACTTTCTGCTTTTGTTTGCGCTTTTTGCGTTCTTCGCGGCTAAAATTTTTTATGTATTCTCATTCCCACGCTGAGCGTGGGAATGAGTAAAAACTGCCAACTTTAAACTATCTTTTCAGGCATCAACCGTTGCCAGGCGGCTATTACATTATCTCGATGCAGTGATACCTGACTTTCGTCAGCATCACAAGCCAGATTCTGCCAGTTTTTCAGTTTGCGAAAATAGCGGTAGGCATCTTTTAAATTATCTGCCTCAGCCATCGGGTACCAGCCTATTTTTGCCAGCTCGTTAATCAGTTCCAGCGTTGCCGTATGCTGAATGCAATCCGCATGTTTCTCAGCATGAATCAACACCCCCGCCTGGGTCATAAACTCGATGTCCACCAGACCGCCGGCATCTTGCTTTATATCAAAATTCTTAGCGCGACTGGTCAGGTGCTTGCGCATTTTTTCACGCATTTCCACCACTTCAGACAATAACAAATCCTTGTCTCGTACCGCGCTTAACACCGAGCGGCGAATTCTATCAAATTCCGGCTCGATCAGTGCGTTTCCCTGTAAATTATCGGTGACAAATCGAGCGCGAATTAATGCCTGATGCTCCCAGGTCCAGGCTTTTTCATGCTGATACTGCTCAAAAGCGGCAGTACTGCTAACCATTAAGCCGGACTGACCATTGGGTCGCAATCGTGTGTCAGCCTCATACAACATGCCGGAGTAGGTTTGGGTATTCAGGTATTGAATCACGCGCTGCGCTACTCGTGCGAAAAAAACTTGATTATCTATCGATTTTTCGCCCTTGCCCTGCTGTATTTGGGTCTGCTGTTTGCTGCCTGCGCTGTTGTGGATAAAGATAATATCCAAATCCGATCCATAACCCAGCTCGTTGCCACCCATTTTGCCGTATGCCACTATCGACATCGCTGGAAAAAAAGTGTCGCCCTCAATCACATAGCTCGGTTTACCATATTTTTCCACCATTGCCTGCCAAGAATAGTCGAGAATACTTGCCAACAGCGTATTCGCCAGCTCGGTTAAGTGGTCGGAAACGGTTTCTACGGGCTCGTCATAGAACACATCCAGTATCGCCACGGTAAACACCATTTGACGTTTAAATTGCCGCATCCTGTCCATCTGCTGCTCAAGATCGTTGTCGGTGATGCGTTGCATTTCCAATGCCAATAACTGCTGCACATCGTAATCCTGACGAAACCGTTCTGCGGTACTCAGCAAACTATCGAGCAATATGGGGTACTTGGTTAGACGATTGGTAAACCATTCACTGGCAGCACACAAGGTCAGCATCTGTAGTTGCACTGCCGGATATTCATATAACATACTGAGATAAACTTTACGCCCGGCGAGGGCTTTAATCACACGACAAACGCGGTCGAACAAAATGTTGGGCTGCGGGTAGTCCGCCACTTTTTCCAGTAGCGACTGCATTAACTGCATCAGCAACCGCGCACTATCAGCCCCCAACTGTTTCACCAGAGAACGATTGCGGAGCTCATTTAACAAATCGACAATCTCTTGTGTTTCGCTGTAACCTAAATCTTCCAGATAATGCCGCAGGCTTTCGGCCTCTTCATCACTGGCAGCCATGTCGCTCCAAAAAATGGCAAACGCAGAAACACTGGGTTTGTGCTGCTCATCTTCTGGCGCAACAAGATTTTGAAAAACCTTATCAACGGATTTTTGATGAGAAGCTAACTGTTGTAACAACTCTTCCCAGCCATCAATTTGCATAGCCAGACATAGGCGCTGCTGCATAAGCGCGTCATCCGGCAAGGTATGCGTTTGTTTATCAGAGAATATCTGTAAGCGATTTTCCAGCTTACGCAAGAACCAGTATGCCTGAATCAACTGTTCGACTTCCTGTGCTTTCAGATAATTTTTTTCTGCCAATAAAGTCAGCACTTGGATAATACTGCGCTGTCGTAATTCCGGCTCTCGACCAGCGCGAATCAACTGCAAGGTCTGACCAATGAATTCGATTTCTCGAATACCACCAGGCCCCAATTTGACATTATTGGTCATACGTTTACGTTTCATTTGCGCACTAATCATGGCCTTCATTTCACGAATCGAATCCAGCATGCTGAAGTCCAGATAACGCCGATAAACAAAAGGTGTCAGCATTGCTTGCAGGAATTTTTTCTCGCTGTCGCTGCCGCTAATCAAACGCGCCTTTATCATGGCGTAGCGTTCCCAATCACGCCCTTGGCGTTGGTAATATTGCTCAATGCCGGAAAAGCTCATCGCCAGCGGCCCGCTGACACCAAACGGTCGCAACCGTGTGTCCACCCGATAAACAAAACCGTCAGCGGTCACTTCATCCAGTACTTTTACCAGTTTGCGGATAACAGCAAGGTAAAACTCATAGTAAGATTGCCGCCGTGGGCCGGGGGTTTCACCGTCTTCTGCATAGGTGAAAATCAGATCTATATCAGAAGAAAAGTTCAGCTCGCCACCGCCCATTTTTCCCATGGCGAATACCAACAGCGATAGCGGCTCAGCATCGGCATTTTGCGGCATGCCATAAATTTCTGCCTGCTGCTGTTCCAAGGTCTGCAACGTGACACTGACCACCGCTTCTGCAAAATATGTCAGCTCATGCAAGATGGTTTCGGTGTTCGCCAGCACATGCAAATCACGCCAGGCAATACGTAACATTTCCTGCTGGCGTAATTGTCGCAGCGATGACATTAAGGTGGTTTCATCTTTCGCCGCAGTCACAACATCAGCAACCAGCGTTTGATAATGGCTGAGTTTTCGCTCTGCATTAAAACCTTCGACGTGCAAAGCATAAAATGTTTGTGGATAACGAATACAGTTGCGTGCCACAAAATCACTGCATGCCCAGCTTTTCCCTAACAAAGGCAAAGGCATATTTTGTTCCGGTTTGATGTTTTTGTCGGCGCAGGATTTGCACCAGTCCAGCCAGAAATTTTCTACGATGGAATGCAGATTTTTTGGAATTTCGCTGAATAATTCAGCAGGTGCAGTAGGTACAGCAGTCATTTATTTTTCATCATCAATCATCGTATTTGCATATTACGGCATTTAACCTAGAAAAATCAGTTGAACGCGAAAAGGATGTGTAAGCAATTGATTTGGATAGCGTAATGAAAAAATGCGAAGTCACCTTATTGGTGATGAGCAGTTTTTTCATATAGCTAGACGAATCAAGAACTTGTGCAGACTTTCGTGTTCAACTGATTTTTCTAGGTTTATGATTAACCACAAATGATCCATAACAAATAAATGCTAAATCAGGGACGCCTAAGCAAAAATAGCTTTTAGAATATAGAAGAATATAATGGCGAGAACAGCGCCTGCGGGCAAAGTCACCACCCATGACATGAAAATATTGCCCACTACACGCATGTCTATAGCACCTATACCACGCGCAAACCCCACACCCAGTATCGCCCCCACCAGCGTTTGCGTGGTGGAAATAGGCAGTCCGGTGAAGGATGCCAGAACCACCACACCCGATGCAGAAATTTCTGCTGCAAAACCACGGCTAGGGGTTAGTTCAGTTATTTTTTTACCCACGGTGGCAATCACTTTATAACCAAAAGTAGCGAGGCCAATAACAATACCGATACCGCCGACTAACAATACCCAAGCGGGCAGAGCCGATTCAGAAGTGACCATGCCCGACTGCACCGTGCTAATTACCGCCGCCATCGGCCCGACCGCATTGGCGACATCGTTAGAACCATGGGCAAAAGCCATAGCGGCTGCGGTAAAAATCATCATCACCGCAAAAATACGTTCCACATTGGTAAAATGGAATTCTTTATCCGCCTTGGGTTCTATTGTTACTCTTCGTATCAGGTATGAACCCACTATTGCCACCACCACACCGACAATAGTCGCGTACAAAAATGCTTCCGGCGCTTCAATATCCAAACCTACATGTTTCAAGCCTTTTTTGATGGTCACCAACGAAAGTAAAAAACCCACTGAAAACAGATAATAAGGGCCGTACTTTATCGCATTGGCAATGGGGTTATCGGTGTCCAATATCAAGCGCTGAATGCTTCTAAACACTAAAAAAGCCAAGGTGCCGGCGAGGATAGGCGAAACCACCCAACTCATCACAATGGCGCCAACCTTGCCCCAGTTGACCGCATCCATACCAATGCCCACTGCCGCAAATCCTACCACTGCGCCGATGATAGAGTGCGTGGTTGATACCGGCCAACCTTTGTACGATGCCACTGCCAACCAAGTGCCAGCCGCCAATAATGCCGCCAACATACCCCAGATAAGCAATTCGGGATTGCCGACAAATGCTTCGGGCTCAATAATGCCTTTACGAATGGTTTTAGTAACTTCACCGCCGGCGAGATAAGCACCGGCAAATTCAAAAATGGCCGCCAGGATAACCGCCTGCTTAATGGTTAACGCCTTCGAACCCACCGAAGTCGCCATCGCATTGGCGACATCGTTCGCACCGATGCCCCACGCCATAAACAAGCCAAAAACGCCTGCCAAGATTAAATAAATGGTCATTTCATCCATTGTTTTCTACCTGGCTAGCATTAACTGTAAACGACTTCCCACTCCCTGAGATTTATCTGCAACCACACCCGTGGCTTCGATGATTTGATATAAAAACATGACTTCAACCGGCGGCATGTCATTTTCAATTTCAAAAACTTTATGGCGAATCGCCGACTGTAAATTATCCGTATCGCTTTCGATAGCATCCAACTTGGTAATCATATCGGTGACAATTTGTACTTCACGACCACTAAAACCAGTTTCGACTAATTCATCAAATTCATTAATGGCTTTTTTCGCCTGTTTACAGGCGGCAACGCAGCGCGTAACAAAGCGGCAATAATCTTCGTGAATAATTTCAGGCAACACCATGTGACGGCCAACGATGGTACCGGCAATATCTTTGGCTTTATTGGCAATGCTGTCTTGCATCAGCAGTACTTCCAGTAAATCCTGACGAGACACGGGCATAAACAAGCCTTTGGGCAGATTCAACCGCAGTTCTTTTTTTAAAACATCAGCTTCTTGCTCTCTGCTTGAAATAAGTTGCTGACTTTTAACGACTTGCTGCCAGTCTTCATTGATGACCGCATTAAACAGGGGGATTAACTCGTGGGTGCAGGCATACACTTTTGCCATGTGCTTTTGCAGCGGACTGACTGGCGAACTGCCAAAAATCCCACTCATGTAACCACCTGTGGCCATGCCTTTTCTCCCCCGGCACCATAGCACCGCATTTGCGTTGTTGCTTATTGTTGTTTGAATTCCGCGCATTGTAATATCTTTGCCATGCTTTTGTAATAAATTCGTAACAAAAAAGTACGCTTTTTTTGCTTTTTATGCAAAATAGTTTTAACGTCTTGAAATGACTAAAAATAAACATGAAAAAATAGCCGATATTAAATCACTGATTCAGCAACTTTTAAGCACGCCATCCGTCAGCTGCACTGCGGCGGACATCGATCAAGGAAACCTGCCTGTTATCCAGCTATTAGCTAACTGGTTTGAAAGTCTGGGTTTTCACTGTGAGATCCAGACTATCGAACCATTTACCAATAAAGCCAATCTGATCGCGACCATTGGTAGCGGCAATAATGGCTTGGTATTGTCTGGTCACACCGATACGGTGCCCTGCGACGAAGATCTCTGGCAGCTAGACCCGTTTAATCTCACGGAAAAAGATGATCGTTTTTACGGCCTCGGCAGTTGTGATATGAAATCATTTTTTGCGGTTATTATTGGCGCTTTAAACGGTATCGACTTAAACAAACTAAAACAGCCGCTTATTATTCTTGCTACCGCCGATGAAGAAACCAGCATGTCGGGTGCCAAAGCGATTGCCAAGGATGCCGATAAACTGGGCATTAACAATGCTCGTTTTGCCGTTATCGGTGAACCCACTGGTATGCGCCCGGTGCGTATGCATAAGGGCATGATGATGGAAGCCATTCAGTTGGTCGGACAGGCTGGGCATTCCAGTAATCCGGCACTGGGTAACAGTGCGCTGGAAGCGATGCACAAAGTCATCACTGAATTATTAAAGTGGCGCGAGGAATTGCAAAGCAAGTACCACAATCCTTTGTTTGAAATCCCCGTGCCCACCATGAATCTGGGACATATTCATGGTGGCGACAACCCCAATCGTATCTGCGGCAGATGTGAGTTACAGATAGACATTCGGCCACTACCCGGCATGAGTATCGCCGACTTGCGCAGCGAAATGCAGAAGCGGCTGAAACATGTTTTACACAACAGCGGCATTACCCTTAAAACCATTGCGCTTAGCGAAGGTTTTGATGCCATGAATACCGACAAAAATGCGGACATCGTCAAACTGGCTGAAAAAATGACTGGCACCGAAGCGCAGATTGTTGCTTTTGGCACCGAAGCACCTTATTACAATGCAATAGGGTTGCAGACCATTGTAATGGGCCCGGGTAGTATTAAACAGGCACACCAGCCAAACGAGTACATTGAAACTAAATCACTAAATCCGGCGATTGATATTATCCGTCAGTTGATAGCGCATTACTGTTACTAACACTACGGCAACTGATTGGCTACGACATCTGGCTAAGCCGTTAAAGATTCCGGCGCTTTTGCCGACACAGTAACTGTATCAAAATAGTTAATGACAACGCTTGCAGCAATAATCGAAAATCACTACCTGGGTAAGAATCATGGCCAACAATGCTGTCAATTTTTCTGAGGACAATTCGCATATTCTTAGATTAGTTCAAGAAATTGAACACAATATAAAAATTATCAATCGCGAAAATATCAGCGACATTACCGGCACCGTTTCTAAGCAGGCATTTAATGATGTCGCCAGCACGACCGCAAGGCTACGCGCCCGCTACCTCGCAAAGGTAATAGAACTGGAATCAACGGACGACATTAAACCCAGTGACATTTCTACCTTACGTGGCTCACGGCTGATGTATGAGGAAGCGCTCGAAGGCTTTAGCGCATTGCAGCACGCTTTAGAAAGAGGCTATTTTGATCTTGCAGA
>CAZYYW010000019.1:8166-30373 GCA_964651445.1 uncultured Thiotrichaceae bacterium | reverse complement strand
GTTGCATAGTCTTCAAAATTAAATTCGGCAGCTAGCGCCATTTGTGGTTTACGGTTGCGACCACTAAAGTCTTTTAATTGCGCGCGATCAACCCAGCCTTCTCGTTCGGGTAAGGTGGCAGCGAGATTTTTTGCACACAGCGGTCGTAATAAACGATCATCAGCGCCGGATTCGCGAACCACGACAGGTAGCAGGTCTTTGCGCTGTGACATGGGTCGCTGTCCCATGACTTCGCCAGTAATGATAAAGTCAAAACCATGTTGATCCATCCATTGTTTGGCTTTGCCAACCATAAAGATTTTACAGTCCAGACAAGGGTTCATGTTCGCGCCATAGCCATGTTTGGGGTTAATCAACACATCTTTATATTCTTCGATAATATCGATGATATGCAGTTTAATTCCAAGTTGCTCTGCGCTCCATAAAGCATTGTTACGCTTTGGCTTGGCTTTATCTTTTTTACGAATGGCGTGGGTATGACCTTCGACACAGAAGCCGGTGTAAAAGTTGATGCCTTCGACATGAATGCCCTGCTCGATCATTAATTTTGCAGCCAGCAGTGAGTCGAGACCACCGGAAATAAGGGCAACAGCTTTTCTTTGAGTGGTCATAGTTGTGATTGGGGTTGGTGTATGGGGTGGTTAATTATAACAATTGTATGGTGCTTGCTGCACACATAAAAAAAGCAGCGATTAGCTGCTTTTTTTATGTGTCTGATAAATTGCTGTTAAGTCTTCTTTTTGCGACCAGCAAAAGCTAGAAGAGCCAGTCCAGAACTGAACAATATAATCGGTAATGGCAGTGGTATCGGCGTAACATGAAAACCACCTGCCAGTGAAAAGGCTGCATTGTTGAGTGATAAATTCAGGTGGCCGAGTGCGACATCACCAGCGAAACTGTTACCGAAATCAATAAATACGGCTGACAATGGGAAACCACCGGTGCATGAAGCATCGCTGCCACCGATGCATAACCAGTTGCCGCTGTTGTCAAATACAGTATTGGCAGTAGTCACACTGTAATTGCCTGTGCTTATCATACTGCCTGCTTTATCAAATACGTCTAGACCAAAGCTTGTGCTGTTGCCAACGATAAATATTACCAAGTCATTTCCGTCGCGGTTGTACAGGTTAAAACCATCGAAACCAAGATCAAAAGAGGCGTTATTGCCAGCCATGCTACTAAAAACGTAGTTTGAAACCTGGCTGGTGACTATCGGCGCGAGGGCGGTATCGTTCAGCGAAGTGCCGGCTGCATTGAGAAAGTCACAATCAGTTGTGCATGCGGCATCATTAGACGAGCCTATAAACAAATTTGCAACATTGATGTTGTTTATATTGCCCACTGAAATCGGCGCTGCATGCGCACTTGTGAACAGCAGTGTGAGTAGGATATTTATTAGGATAATGTGTTTCATAGTACTTCGTCTCTCATTTTAGATAATTGTACACTATTTCGTCAGTGTAACGACTAGCTTGGACTGCCACCGGGTATTGCGGGGCTACCAGTGGGTATCGCTACACCCGGGCTAATCGGTGTGATGGAAGGAATTGTTGGTGCGCCTGAAAAACCTGGGCCGCCTGTCGGTATTGGCACACTGGGGTTAATCGGTGTGATGCTGGGTATTGTTGGCATGGTTGGTAATGGAGGAGCTATCGGCGCGGGCGGGTTAGTAATTTGGGGTGCTGGCTGTGGTGCAAGCGCTGAAATGCTATTGGTGCGCAAAGTCACCTTACTGCTGCGCGCATTTAAAGGCTGAGTTGAAGATTGATTTAAGCCTCCAGCCGCAGGTTCAATGTCGAGTTCCCAAGCGCCCCATTTATGCACAGAGTCAACAAAAGTTGATTCTGCGACATCTGCCGTCACGGCAGATGTCATTAACGCTGAGACTGCAATCAGCGCTTTGCCAAAGTTGCCGGTGGTGCATAATTTGTGCTCGGGCTTATCCATTTTTTGCTTGTCCACTTTTAATTGTTGGTGGTTTATTGTTAATAACTATTTGAACTACTAATTGAATTAATAAGCATGACTCATGCCAATGTTATTTTGTAGCTTTAAATTCATAGGCTTAGAGGATATCTATTGTAATAAATTCAACCAAGTAGCTATCTTTCGTCATAAATATGTCGCCAAAGTCATCATACTGTAAAAAATAACATTCACAATATTCTGATTTTCTAATATTGATCGCTGCAGCAGCCTTAATATTGCCCGATATTGGCGTTGCGAATGCTTGTGCTGGTGTCAATAAAACAACGTGTTTTCAGTGGCTTATAGCATACCGCTGACGACAGGCTGCTGCCAGTTTTTGATGTCAAAATGTGATGCAGTTAACAAAAATCTAAACTGTATGCAAAACCGACATATGACGGAATAATTTACACTGACATGTGTCGATGGTCGATTAATGACCAATTTTTACTTTTCTACTATTTTTCCGACTTTTTTCGTGTCGGAATAGTTTCCACTGTTGAGATTTTTTTAGATGCAATAATGCCAGGCGTAAGGCTTGTTAAATAAAGTATCGTGTAAAGTTGATCGCAATGATCTTGCGTTCGTAGTTGTAAAAGTCAATATTGGCGTTATTACGGGTGTAGGAGAGGTGGGTGTTTAGTGTCCAGTCCTGTAGCAAGCCATCATCGAAGTCGTAATTGTAACCAAGAATATAGCGGCCTTCGACTTCATCGCGGATAGCGCCAGCGCAAGGCTGTGGCGAGCATGCCAGCGTGTCGGCGGCGTTATAGTTAAATTGCTTGAAGTTCAGGTTCAGGTAGATGTTGCTGCTTTCGGCTAGGGTGATGAAACCAGCGAAATATATTTCTGTGCTGTCGTAACCAAACTGATTGTCATCAGCGCTTTGGTCGGATAGCCTAAAACCGACTTCCAGACCGTTATCGACACCATTGAGTAAGGCCGAATAGGCAGCACCGGCGACTATATTGTGGCCGTCACGACCAGCATCTTCAGGTCGCGAAAAATTATTGTCAGTATAGGATAGCTCCAGTGTGAGGCTGCGGTAATCTCCCAAGTCAAAGGTTAGTAGTGGGTTTAAGGAGATGAAAGTGCCCAGGGTTGAGCTGCCAAAAAATGTTTGGTCAACTTGCAGATTTATTGCGCCACGCCAGCGTCCAGTCGAGATAAATGCCGGGCCAGTGCTGGCGCTGATAATATTAAGATCGAAGTCGCTATTGCGTGTGTAGTTGTTACCGGTCCACGAAAGTTGGCTTTGCCATTCAAAATTTGTTACCGCGCCGCCGGCATTAATGGGCTGTTTGTCCTTATAACGATGTGACGCGCTCAAGAATGTATCCAGCCCGGGCGAGCTTGTGTTCTGGCCCGCGGGAATGAAATCAGTGCCTCTTAGCGGTGCAAAGTTGATGTTGGAATTATAGAGTATGCCAAGCTTGGTGTAATAGGAGAAGGTGTGCTCGCTATCAGGTTTTAATTCATCACTGCTTAATTGGCCAAGATAGGCGAGGATGGCAAGGCGTACCTTTTCCGGTGTTTCAGGGTCGTCCAATACGGTTTGAAACTCGTTCAGCGCTTTTTCAAACTGGCTGGCGCGGTGGTAACTGACGGCCAGCTCAAGTCGTGCACGGTTTAGTGATGGTCGGCGGCTGAGCAGGTATTCAAATTTCTCAATGGCATGAAATACTTTTCCGCTGTCGCGCTCTTGCATCGCCGCTTCGAAAATTTTCTGTGCATGCTGGTCGCTTACGATTTGGTTTGGCTGCGTTGTGTCGGCTAATACGGGCATGGCAAATAGAAAGCTTGCCAGCAAGGTAGATAACAACAAGCTCGATAAAACAGGGGCAGTGGGTTTTGATTTAATAATATTCATATAAAAACTAAGTAGTGCAGGATGATGTCAAGTTGAGTATTATACGCGAGGATGGCTAAAAAAACGCAGTGTTTGTTTATCTTTAGAAAAGCACTTTCAACGGCTTTTTTAACAATGATTTTTTTAAGATTTGTCATGCTCTTTTTGCTGATGAATTCGAGTGTTTGGGCTGCCCAGGCTGAGTCAAATGGCGTCACGCCCACTAACCTTTTTGGTTACCACGAAATACAAAAGAACAATCTGCAACTGTTTCCGCAATGGTTGTCGGTGCTAGAGCGGCATCTGATGGATCTAGAAACAGCGGGTAGTTGCCAGTCTACAACATTCAATCAATGTCATTTAAAGCAATGGAAAGCCTACTTGCATAGTTTGAAATCACTATCGGTTAGGCAACAGATAAAGCGGGTTAATAAATACGCGAATGAAAAAGCCTATGTTCTGGATATCGAAAATTACGGCTTGTCGGACTTCTGGGCGGCACCAAAAGAATTTTTAAGTAACAATGGTGATTGTGAAGATTTCGCTATCATTAAAATGCTGTCCATGAAATGGTTGGGTTATGACGTGAATGCCATGCGTGTGGTGGTGGTGCAGGATACCAATTTGCGTATAGCGCATGCAGTGATGGCGATCGAAAATAATAATGATATTCTTATTCTGGATAATCAAATTGATGAAGTTATTTCTCATGTGGATATATTCCATTATGTGCCCGTCTATTCCGTCAGTGAAAGTCGTTGGTGGATGCATGTGCCAAATTAAATTTGAGGTGGCGGGTAACCGCTTTCGTGCTGTGGCGTGTGCTTTGGAGGCTACGGCGTGAAAAATAAACCCGTGTGGTTTGCCTTTGCTATGTTATTGCTGTTTATCAGCGGCAGTGTCTGGTTGGTTTTTAAGTATGTATCTGCAGAAAAACAGCGTGATCTGGACGACTGGCAGGCACGTATAAATATTATGGCTGAATCACAACAGCATGCCGTTGAAAAATGGTTTGCCGAGCAGACGGCCTACCTGACTGAACTGGCAAATAATCCGCTGCTGCAGTTATATGCTAGTCAGATAATGCTCAGTGAGCAAGACGGCGGTAGCGATACCAGCCGGGGTCAGTTGCAACATTTAAAAAATTTAATGAATGCCACGGCAGAACATGCCGGTGTTTTCACCCCGGTTGGCAATGTTAGCAGTAATCAGAAAAACACAATTAATGACGGCATTGCAGTGCTTAACAAAGATGGCGTATTACTGGCAAGTCGATATTTCCCAGTGAACGATAGCACTATAGCGGATGCTTATGCGCGTGCTCTGCAAAAAGGTGCAACGTACATTTCGAATATTTATGACGTGGGCGTGGTTGACGGCGTTGTTAAGCGGCCACGATTAATTATTGTGGCACCGATTAGTTCCGTTCAGTCGGTATCCACAGCGAATTTTAAAGCGGCGGTGGTTGCCGTTATTAACCCAGAAAAAAGTCTGTACTCCGTTTTACTCAAAGACTGGCTAACAACGAATACTGAAGAAAGTTTGTTGGTATCGCTGAACGATAATAGTGTGACTTACCTTAGCCCGCTGCGCGAGGGTTTTTCGTTATTTCATCAACAGGCAACAAGTGCCGAGGCAGTGGTTACCGCCGAAGCTTATGCCGCGCAAAATATTGGTGGTTTTGCGGTGCTTTCAAATTACCGGCAACAACCGGTTTTAGCGACTGCTCGTCAGATTCGAAATACCGAGATGACCTTGGTGCAAAAAATTGATGTCAAGGAAGCATTGGCAGAATCAAAAGCGCACCAGACATTTATACTGACTATATTTTTGCTGTTGGTGTTTGTTGTCGCTGTCAGCTTTGTTGCCATCTGGCGACATGCCACCAGCCTGCACTTGCAAAAAGCGACGCGACGTTTGAAAGCACGGGCAGAGTTACTGAACGCCGTCGGTGATAGCATTAATGATCATATATTTTTAGTGGGTCATAAAAACAAACTGGTTTTTATAAACGATGCACTAGCAAAAACGTTTGCCATCGACAATGTTGATATCCGTGGCAAGGCGTTAAATCACGTTTTTCCAAATGAGATAACTAACCAGTTGCTGGCAGCTAAGCCTGACAAAAAAAATGAAACCGTGCGAAATATTGAAATGCGCTTGGAGTTTGATGATAAACGGCATGATTATCATGTCTCTGTGGTGCCTCTAAGTCACCCCGATTACCGGCAGTCGTTTTTGTTTGTAATGCATGATATTACTAAACTAAAAGATGCGCAGGGTCGGCACAATCGTTTAATGGAAGGCATTATTTCTACCCTGGCACAGGTGATTGATAAACATGACCCGCACTGCGCGCATCACTCTGAAAGAACCCGGGAAGTGGCTATCGCTATTGCAAAAGCAATGGGATTGCCTGCCGCACGGATAGAGACTCTGGCAATGGCAGCGCAACTGGCTAATATTGGTAAATTATATATTCCCGCCGAAATGTTAACCAATGTTGAGCCATTAAATGAAGAACAGGAACGCTTGTTGCGTGAGAACATTAATCACAGTGTCGAGATACTAAAGGACCTTGAATTCGATGGCCCAGTCATTGATTTTGTACAGCAAAAAAATGAATGTCTGGATGGCAGTGGTTATCCGCGAGGGATTTCTGGCGAAGAAATATTTCAGGAATCAAGAATATTGTCAGTTGCTAATGCCTTCGTTGCGATGACCAGTTCGCGAGCATACCGACCAGGCAAGCCGATTAAGGAAGTGCTTGACATACTGATTTCAGAAGCAGACAGTCGTTATGACCGGCATGTGATTGCAGCACTGTTTTATATTGCAGAAAGTCATACGGACTGGGCGGATTGGCAACAAGTAGATTAAAGGGCTTGTTTAATCAGAGCTTCCTTAAGTGCCGCTACCGGTGCAAGCACCCAGTATGCGCATGTTGCGCGAGGCGGTTACACTTATAGCTCGCGATCAAGACAGCGACCTCGTTACCTATAAAATTAGCTTTTATCTTTCAAACGATTTAAATATCTCATTGACGGCGTAGCCTATCCGGGCACGGATATTTTCGATGGATTGCTGTTTTTGTGCATTGCCTTCAGCATAACCTAGCCACACGGTGTAGCCGGTGCGGGCATCAATCAGCGCAATCACCAGCGCGGCTTTGGGTACATTGGTTAACACCGGTTTATGTGAGGTGGGGTCTTCTTTGAGTTCAAGAAACGCCATGTCTATGCCTGCGGCAAAGGCAACCAGTAAGTCGGGTGCGGTTTGTGACTCATACAGGCCTTTATCGCGTAGTTGCTGATTGATATTGAATTTTACTTCTTCGTCGGTATCCAGCGTTGGTTGCTCCCATTGACCAATCGGGTCGAAAACGATTTGTGCGCTGCCAACCCATGCGTAGCTATTGTATGCAGAAAAATCAATGTTGGGATTGGCATGGGTTTCTATATTAATGTCATGCGTCAACGTGGTACAGGATGCGGCGAAAAAGGAGGCAGCAATAATACTGGCAATGGATAACGCTCTGGAAATACGGTTCATAATTAAGCTGCCTGCTTTTGCTCTTTGATGTTAAAAAATATGGCGTAAAGTACGGGCACTACGATTAGTGTCAATACAGAGGCGAATCCTAAACCAAACATGATGACCACCGCCATATCCAAAAAGAATACATCGCTTAATAAAGGCGCCATGCCGAGAATGGTGGTAGTGGCAGCCATCATCACCGGGCGCAATCGAGAAACAGAGGAATCAAGGATGGCATTGTAGGCTTCATTGCCAGCGTCAATGGTCAAGTCGATTTCATCGATTAATACAATTGCGTTTTTAATGAGCAGGCCGACCAGACTGAGTGCGCCAAGTAGACCCATAAAGCCAAAAGCGACATTCATGGTTAAAAGGCCGGCGGTAATGCCAATAAGAGCGAGCGGTACGGTGAGCCATATAATTAATGGCTGGCGGATTTTTCCAAACAATAAAATAACGATAACAATCATGGTGAGGAAGCCAGCAGGCAAGGTCGAATTGATGGCAGTGTTGGCATTTTTAGAATCCTCGTATTCGCCGCCCCATGCGATGGCGTAACCCGGAGGTAATGACATGCTGTTAATTTGAGGTTGCAGGCGCTCAAGTAAGGTGGTTGCCAACTCTTGGGCGGGATCACATGACGGGGTAATGGTGTAGATGCGGTCGCGTTTTCTAATTTTTGCATCGGCCCATTCCGTTTTAAAGTCAGAGACTACTTGGCCCACGGGTACGGATGTTCTTAGCATTGGGCTGTACACGGGTACATCGCGAATGGAGGCAACATCGAATCGTTCTGCCGGTGGTGGTAGCATAATAATCGGTAACAAACGAATGCCATCTTTGAATAGACCCACCTGCTGGCCGTCGAATGCGGTAATCATGGCGGTGGTGACATCTTCGCGGGTGATGCCGAGCTGACGTGCGGCTTTTTCGTTGTAAATAGGGCGAATAACTTTGACCGGTTGGCGCCAGTCGTCGCGAATATTGATGGCACCGCCATCGTCGGCCATAATGCTTTGAACCTGCTGCGACAATTGCCGTAAAACGGCGGGGTCAGGACCGCTAATACGAACCTCAATCTTAGCGTCTCGTCCGGGGCCAATGCGCAGTGCTTTGGTTTTAGGTTCGGAGCTCGGAAAATTGACAGCGGTGTATGCCAGCAATTGTTTTTCCAGGCGCGGGATGTCTGCCAGTGTTTCCGTGGTCACGATGATCTGGCCGTAGGCACCACTTGGCGATTCAGGGTTATACACTAGGGTGAAGCGTGTGGCGCCGCCGCCGACAAAGGTGGTGGTGCTGACCACGCCATCAAGGCTGCGCAGATATTCATCTATTTGGAGAATATCATCACGTGTTTTACGGATGTCAGTGCCTTCCACATTCCACATGTCGAAGAAAAACATCGGTGTATTCGAATCAGGAAAAAAGCTGTGTTTGACGTGACCAAAACCAAATAAAGCCGCCGCAAACATGGTTAGTACGATAGAAATGGTTAACCAGCGAAAGCGTATAGCCGTGCTTAAATAACCGCGGTATTTTTGAAACAGGAAGCCGGCGTAGGGGTCTGCTGGAGGTTCGCCGCCCTCTATTTTTGGGTCAGGTTTGAGAAATTGCACACACAATAAAGGTGTCATGGTGACCGCAGTAAACCAGGATAATGACAGTGAGATCAGAATGACCCAGAACAAAGAATTGGCAAATTCACCGGTTGCATCTTGCGAAAGACCGATAGAGGCAAAGGCAACGATGCCAACAATGGTGCCGCCAAGCAGCGGCCACATGGTTGCGCCAACTACTTCCTTGGCTGCTTTGATGCCGTTTTCACCCCGTTTGATGCGAACCAGCATGCCTTCAGCGACAACAATGGCATTGTCTACCAGCATGCCCAGAGCAATAATGAGCGCGCCTAGGGATATGCGTTGTAAATCGATGCCATAAAAATTCATAAACCAAACAGTGCCAGAGACGGTGATTAACAGGATCGAACCAATAATAAGCCCGGTACGCAGACCCATAAAAAACAGCAGTACAATAATGACGATGACTAATGCCAGCGCCACATTAGTAATAAATCCACTGACCGATGTATCCACAATAGTAGGCTGATCGTAAATAGGATTAAGGAACATACCAATAGGCGTAACGGTTTGTAATTCGGCTAGCCGATTATCCAGGCGCTGACCCACCGCAACCACGTTTTGTCCCGGCAGCATGGAAATGCCGAGGGTTAAAGCAGGTTTGCCATTATGAAAATTGTATTTATCGGGGACTTCCTGATAAGCGCGACGCACAGTAGCAATATCTTTAATGCGCACCAATGTGTTACTACTGCCGCTGACCAATAGATCACCAATTTCCTGTACCGATTGCAACTGACCGGTGGGGTTAATGCGAATGTATTCATCGCCGACGCGCACATTGCCAGAGTCCGATACCAGGTTTTGTGATTTTAATACGTTGCGAAACTCCTGGTTGGATATGCCCATTTTTGCCAGATTGGAGCGCGAGATTTCAAGATAGGCGACTTCTTTTTGATCACCATCGATGGTTATTTTTCTTACCCCGCGAACCAGTAACAATTGCTCTTTTAATATGTCGGCAAAATCTTTCAGCTCGCGATAGCTGTATCCTTCGCCCGTTAAGGCATAAAACAGGCCGTAGACATCACCAAAGTCATCGAATACCACAGAGGTGTTAGTGCCTGGTGGCAATAAAACTTGCGCATCATTTATTTTTCGCCTTAGCTCGTCCCAGATATTAGGGAAGTCTTCTTTTTTGTATTTATCTTTTATTTTGACGGTGACTTCAGAAAAACCATCTTTGGAAATGGATTCAACCCGTTTTAGCTGCTGCAATTGTTGAACCGCATTTTCGATATGGTAAGTAACTTCGCGCTCGACTTCCTGTGGCGTGGCGCCGGGGTAAGCGGTATAAACTTTAGCATCTTTAATGGTGAATTCAGGGTCTTCTAGGCGACTGATTTCTTCCAGTGCTGTGGCACCACCCGCCAGCATTAATATAATAATCAGCCAAGTGGTGACTTTTTTAGTCACGGCGTATTCTGCAATGTTCATCCGGGGTATCCGTATATTCTGTTTATACTAAACGGGCTCACAGTTTGTGAATAAATTATTCAGCCTGCTCGCCGGTCGTTAACAAGGTAACTTTCATGTCTTCGCGCAGAAAAGCCGCGCCGGCAACAACTACCCTTGCGCCTAAACGCAAGCCTTCAACCTGAATGCTGTCGCCAAGCATGATGCCGGGAGTGACCGTTTTTGGTTTTACTGTCATGCTGTCTTCGTCAACTAGCCACACCATCGCCTGCTTTTCGTGGTCGGCAATAACCGCTGCTACTGGCAATAATGTATATTGGCTGGCACCTGAGAGAGTATCTGGCGCGTCAGCTTGCACGGTTGCCGTCATACCCGGCAAAATGTTGTAGTCGGCGGGTGTTTCCATTTTAAAAGTAACTTTAAACGTTTTGGTTTGTGGATCCGCTTTGGTTGCCGCTTCAAGGAAAGTGAGCGGGAATTGCTGATCAGGAATGCTGTCGAATATGGCGCGTACGCCACGCTTTCCCTTGTTATCATCGTTGATAACAATCATTAGTTTTTCAGGTATATCAACTTTGATTTTTAATGCAGAAAGATCCTCCAGTGAAAATATCGTTTTCAATAAAGTAACTTCTTCAAAGTTTTCTACATGCCGTTTGGCAATAATGCCATCAAAGTTCGCTTTAAGTTTTGTGTAACGTAAATCTTGTTTGGCGGTATTTAAATTGGCTTTTGCGGTGTGAAATTTTGCCCGAATATTGTCATGATCAACGCGCGAAATAGCGCCTTTATCGACCAGTTTTACAGCACGGTCAAAATTAGCTTTGGCGGTGTCATACGTTGCCTGTCGATCATTTAAGGAAATTTGAAAATCGGTGGGGTCAAGTTCTGCCAGAATTTGTCCTTGTGTAACTTCATCGCCTTCCCTTACCAGTATTTTCTGGATTTTTCCAGTGACACGAAAGGAGATATCGGCTTTTTGAATAGCATCTACCACAGCCGGGAAGTTTCGTGAGTCGACGGCGGTGTCGCCACCAATAACAATTGTTTTAACCGGTCGTGATTCTACGGTAAATGTTTGTACGGGTTCCTCGCAGGCGCTAAGCAGAAAAGTAGTGGCAAGTAGAAAAGAGCCTAATGACAGTGTACGTAGTTCCATGGTGATGCCCTGACTGTTTGATGGGAGAATGTTTGGCGAATGATTTTGACCACTCTGCTTGCAGTCGATCATGCCATAGTGGCTAATATAGTAGCAGACGCTGTTGCTGATTAGTGGGTTTTTTTGTCAGCGGCTGTGTTGCGATCAGCTTGTATTAAAACCCAGGGTTTTACCACGGTAGACCAGAAAGCAGTGTTTTCTTGATGCCACTGTTTGGCTTGTTCATCGCTTACTTTTGCGACATTGCCAGCACTCAGCCAGCGGTTCACCTGTTCTTTATTGTCCAGAGAAAAGGCAACAGCAACATCCAACAGGTTAGTATCGTTGTTGATATAAATTAGCCAGCCGCCGGCAAAAAAACGCTGTAGTTCTTGCCAGTTAATCTGCGATGTTTCATTATTGATATTGGCGCGTAACACATCAATATCAGGTATGTTTTTTTGTTCTTCTTCAGTCATCAAAATTATAATAATTTGTTTATTAATTGCCGGGTTTGTAATGCCGGAGTTGTCAATATTTATACTGCGTCGACGGAATTCACTTACCGCTAACAAGTTTCTGTGCGATCAATAATCTGTCCGTCTCGGCGCAGAGTAACCGCCGCCAGCCATGCTAAAGGGTGGGGTGCGGCCGACTAAGCCTTCAATTATCTGCAATTCCTGATCGGTATGGTTGATGAAAGGTGCTTCACGAATATTATTGCCACTGCTCTCATTAGACAGAATATAGCGCGGTGCATCGTGGTGTAGTGAGGTAATGGTTTCGGTGCTGCGTTGGTCGTTATTGGCAGCCAAGTCAACTACTCCATAGCAGGTACAGACATAGGTTTGTTCGGGTTCGGCTTCGGTGTATACGCCCGTGCCGCGGATGCCGATAGTTGCATTCGGTGTTTTAATGCGGTGTTTGGTTTTGCCAAACACCGACAATAGTTTTCCGGTTACCAGTCGCAACGTGTTTACCAGCATGCCAGAGCCGGTCAATTCCAGTCGGCTGTTGCTGCGCAGGATAAAGGCATCTTTACCGACAACAAAAACCACGTGGCTGCGTCGCCCGGTGACCACGATATCGCTACCGCTGATGACAGTATTCTCATCCGCCTTGTTGCCGCCAACCGTTACGTTGCCGCGCATATCATAGATGGATTTACCCGGTTCCAGTATTTTAGGGATTTTCCCCATAGCCTGTACGGGTTGCAAGATACCAGCACTACCGCCAGCGACAAACATCCCAGCAGCCAGAGCGCGTACCAGTATTGCTCTACGTGGGTCATCAATTTCTTCTTTTGGTTTGCGACGCATGATGTTTTCTCCTACAGTCGTGGTCTATGCCTAATGACAATGTGATGCTAATAATAGCAATAAACCGTAAATAATCTTTATTTAGAATGTGATTTTGTTAACAGTTTTGCTATGGTAAACAATAAATTCATAAAACTTGTGATACTGTGCACATAACTGCAACACCAGTATAAGGTCATAAAACAGCTAATGATGAGAAAGATTTCAAATAAGCTTACTTTTATTCATTACAGGCTCTTTATTTTGCTTGCCATGATGGCGATTAGCCACCAACTACACGCCGCCTCTGATATTTTTATCGACCTTGAAGCTACCATAGGTGTTGATGATAACGTCAGCCGCGCGGCTGCCAATATCGATATAGAACACGATGGTTTTTTGACGCTGGCGGGTACCGGTGGTTATTCTTTGTATCAAGGCAAAGCAGGCTTACTGGTCGGGAAAGGCTTACTGGAAGCCAATAAGTTTTCTCGCTTTGATGGTTTGAGTAATCTGGTCGCCACCGCTAAGTTAAATTATACTTTTGGCTTTAGTAACCGTTTTGGTGCGCCCTGGTTTAGCCTGGAGCTGGATTATGGCGTGGTTGAATTCGAATCTTTTTTGCGAGATAGCAATGTATTACGCGCTTCGGCTAGCATGGGCATGCAAATTGATGATGTTACCAGCTTGCGTTTGGGTCTTAGTTATAAAGATCGAGACGCAGAAAGCAGTGTGTTCGATACTAAGCAGTCGTCTTTCTTTGTCAGTTTAGACTGGGCGGTTCTTCAAAAGCATATTGTCTATGTGACTTATAAAATTGAGACCGGTGATATTTTTTCTTCGGCATCCAGTCCGCCATTGTGGGTTATTGATGCCTCCAGTGCCATCGTTAACGACGATGTGTTCGACAATAAAATGACCTATCGGCTGGATGGCACCACGCAGTTTGTCACTCTAGGGTATAACTGGATTCAGAATCTGGATAGTTCGTTTGATTTTTCAGCGCGTTATCTGCAATCAGAGGCGGACGATGTGGCTCTGGAATATCAGGGACTAACCCTGTTGGCGAGCTACTTCCGTCGTTTTAGTCTGTAAGCACATGCCTTTATGCGGCTTACTGTACGGAAACCATCAACAGTATAATAAAGCCGATTAATACCGACGCCAGCAGTAGCAGTGTGCCCCAGTGTTTTTCTTCAGCATTACGGCTTTTCTCTAGCGCGGGTTTAATTGCCGGCGCAATGAAAAACAGCAGTAATAATCCTGCCCCCGCGGCGAGTAGTTGTTGCCAGAGTTCCATGTTTAACCCCCGTTAATCTTCGAATCTATAATGTTTTTCGATAGGTTCCAGTATTTTCCAAACGCACTTTAAACCTTGCGGGAAAAATACCATATCGCCTTCAATAATCGTTACCGGTTCGCCATCTTCTGGTGTAATGATCGCTTTGCCTTCAACAATGTAGCACGTTTCTTTTTTGTCATACGTCCAATCAAATTCAGAAACGCCCTTGCTCCATACTGGCCAGTCGTCGACATACAATACGTCTAGTTTGGCGGGAGTGACATGGTGTTCAATGGTAATAGGGCTCATGGTGGTTCCGGTAGGATTATCCTGATAAATGTCTATCTGACTATTATAACGTGTTGTAATCATACAATGTATAATGCGTTTTTTTAATTTTGGTTGATTGGGCAGTGACAGACAATAATAATTGGATATTTGATGTAGATCTTGAGCAATTTGAAGCGCAGGTTATTCAGGGCTCGATAGAGCAGCCAATACTGGTGGATCTGTGGGCAGAGTGGTGTTCACCGTGTTTGGTTGTCGCGCCCTTGTTAAAAACGTTAATCAATGAATATGATGGCAAGCTAAAACTCGCTAAAGTCGAGGTGGACGAAGGCGAGAATATGAAACTGGCCGGTCAGTACAAAGTGCGAGGTTTCCCCACAATTTTGTTGATTATTAAAGGTGAAGAGGTCGCGCGTTTCAGCGGCGCTAAACCCTTATCTTTTTTACGAGAGTTTGTTGACTCGCATATTCAGGCTTAAATTTTTTTGAGGGTCTATGCCATAACGAGTGGGCATAAAGATATAGACACAGTGACCACAGAGGTCACAGAGTTATCGTTTATAACGTTTAATAGACTCACCAATCTTGATGCTATTGAGCGTTATCAGCAACACTGTAGTAGTCGTGTTAACTTTAAACACGCTCTGTGACCTCTGTGTCTATAAAAAGTAGATGTATTGCTCACTTAAGTTGTCTTAAACATCGACAGTTAGTCTGGCTGCTTTTTAAATTTAAAGGCTTTTACTTTTTTAAAATATCGGTTTCTCAACTTATCGTCGGTATGCTTGCCATAATGCAGTGACCGGTAAGCATTGAATATAAAAGCGACATTGTGTTGAGTGTTTGCTGAAAGACAAACTTCTTGGTAAATTCGATTTTCAAAATCTGATGGTCCTTCATCCAGCCTTCGTTGTAAACCCTGGCGTTTTAATTTAAGACAAAATAGATTGTAAAAATGTTGCACGCGATCTTTTTCTACGCTGCGGTGGTTAAGTAAAAACCAGCTAATGATGGCGCCAGCGATCACCAGGCTACTGACTAATAGTAGGATAAGTTTGTATGGGCTGATGTTTTCAAACCCCAAGGCTTCTAATATCTCATTTTGTTTTTTCTCATTGAAACCGATCACCCACTGGTTCCAGTTATTTTGAAAGCTGTCGTATAGATAGGCGAGATTTTTAAAAGTATCACTGTTTGATATTAGTATCAGCGGTAGCCGGCTATTTTCAAGGCCTGCATGTAAGATGCCCTGTTCAACTCGGTCAGGGGAGACTGCCGCAGTAGGATCGATACGTTGCCAATGGTCGTTCAACCAGACCTCGGTCCAGGCATGTGCATCAGACTGTCGCACAATCATGTAATCATCTAGCGGGTTCATTTTACCGCCTTGATAACCAACGACGACACGCGCAGGAATACCGGCAGCGCGCATGAGATAGGTAAAAGCACTGGCGTAGTGTTCGCAAAAGCCACGGCGGCTATTTATTAAAAAGTCGTCCATGGCATGCTCGCCCAGTAAGTCAGGGTAAAGGGTGTAGATGAAATCATTGTTGTGAAAATGAGCCAGCACGGCGTTAATGTATAACTGCGTATCAGAGCCGGATGATTGTAATAAAGTTTTGGCAAGATTCAGCGTTTGTGGATTTTTGTTTACCGGCAGCAATAAATTACGGTGACGTTCCTGGGGAAATAAAGCTCTGTTGCTAGCATTGATGTGCGAACTAACATCGTAGTTGATGACTTTACTTATTTTATGCCGAGTAACGAGCATTGCCTCGCGGTTAATTTTATAGTTGTGGTCGTCGTTCTCGGTGTTGTATACCTCTGGTAATTCAAGACTCAACAGCCATTTTAGACGGGTGGGTTCCAACGTTACTCGGTAGTGGAAAGTGTTTGTAGTGTCCGTTGGGTAGTCGATGTTTGCCTGTGCCGAATTGGGTGAGTCGTCACGTCGCCAAGTTTCGCCATCGTATAAAGAGAGTACTGCGCCACGCCAATAAAGGTCTCGGTGCGGCGGTGGATCGTTTTCAAATTTCACTCGAAAGGCGATAGCCGATGAACTGATGAGGCGATTAATGCTACCGGGCGACATCTCTTCGCTTAAGCCAGTCTGACTGGCGAAGGCATCGTCTGGTAATCCCCATAACGGCCCTGGTATGCGCGGAAACAAAACAAATAATATAAGCATCAATGGCATGGCATAAATAACGAAACGCGATGCTGTATTTAAGCGGCTGCTTAACGGTAAGGTCTTTAGTCTGTCACTGAGTGCAATCAGTATGGCGACTAAAAAGATGACAATGACAAACACATAAAGAATCAACCAGATTGATTGCGAATGAAAAAAATTACTGGCGATAAGAAAAAATGAGCTGTATATAATGATGTAACAATCACGCAGTTTCTGCGTTTCGAACAATTTGAGTATGGTCATTATTGTGACCAGAGTAATGCCCGGCTGTTGCCCAAAAAAGCGACCGTAGGCATACAGCACAATGAGGCAGGCGGTTATGATAATCAGCGCCTGCATAATCTTCCCAGGATTTTTTTTGTTCTGCCAAATAATATAAAACTGCCATATACTTAAAAAAGCGATCAATGCAATGATACTCAGAGGCATGTTGCTGTATAACGGTAGGGCTGATAAATGTATGCCTAGCAGTAATGACAGCAGGGTGTTTTTATCGGGTTTGTTGGTAACTGTGTGCATGCGTTATTTCAGGCGGGTCTAATATAAGGCCAGTGCAGATAAACACTGGTGGTAATGGCTGTTGCCTAAGTGTGGCTGAATTTCTTGATGGGGAAGTTTAATGCCGTAGGCTTGATGATTTTTTTCATGGTGAATGATTAATGCGGCCATGATAGACAAACGTTGTTCGGTATCACGAGCCGGTATTTCATTCCAGTTGATCCAGTGGCTTTGTGGCTTACTGCCGATAAATTGTTTGCTGAATAACTCATCTGTTTTAGCCGCCGCTTTCCACGAAATTTGACTGATGTTGTCCCCCTGATGATATTTTCTAAGGTGGCTAAAATTTTCTTGGCCGTTACCGGACAGGTCGCTGTCACCACTTTCACTGTGATCAAAAACCGGTAGTTCGATATCGTTATCCGGCGCTGGGTATACCAAGCATTTCATCGACAGATCAACCCAAGTCCAGGTGATAAAAAATCCCGAAGGAAATTCAGTATACAGTCTAAATTTTCCTGCGTTTAACAGTCCGCGTTTTGTTGCTTGTACATTAAAGTGAATCATCTGTTTACTGTTGGCTGAGCAATTGACGAGATCATGTTCGACGCCATCATGGCTAATTGCGATGGAGTATCGTTCCAGCAGATGGTGGTTTACCAGTTGAATATTAAACAGTGCTGGCTGACCGACAAAGACTGGAAGACTGTCGCTGCTTTTTAATTCCAGCCCTGCAATATTTCGCCAGGTGGATAACAATAGAACATTGCCAAGACCCGCCAGTAAAAAAGTCAACACAAAGCCCAGACTTTTTTCGTAGTTGATAGAACCAATTAACAAGGTCAATAGCAACAGCGCAAATATCAGCCCGACTTTTGTTGGCACAATATAGACGCGGTCGCGGGTTAAGGTTACGGAGCCGGCGAATGGTCCGCTGCGTTTTGAGATAAAGCTAAACAAGGGGTTACCAGAAAAGTCTGGCCACCGCGTTAAGTGGCGAAAAAACTTTGACATTCTAAGTATCAAACGACACTGATTGACTCCAGAATATATTGTGCGGCGGTTTTAAGTTGTGTCGAACTGTTGTCAAGATGCACAGGCAGGCGATGATTTGCCACTGCAGGCAGAATTGTTTGTACATGTTCGGGTAATACATATTTCTGACCGTCAATTAAAGCATAGGCTTTGGCAGCGTTTAACAGTGCTAAGCCGCCGCGCGGCGACAGACCAAATTCGAAGGTGCTGCTTTGCCGTGTGAAAGCTAGGATGGCCTGTATGTAATCGAGTATGGCGGGTGAAACATGCATCTTCGCCACCAGTCGTTGAGTTTTGAATAACTGCTCCTGGCTGAAGACGGGCTGCAGGCTTTTAATGATTAGGCGCCGGTCTTCACCTTCAAGCAGTTGTCGTTCAGCTTGTTTGTCGGGATAACCGAGATCGATGCGCATTAAAAAACGGTCGAGCTGAGATTCGGGTAAAGGGTAGGTGCCAATCTGGTGGGTAGGGTTTTGTGTGGCGATAACAAAAAAAGGCGCCGGTAATTCGCGCGTTTCACCTTCAATGGTGACCTGATGTTCTTCCATGGCTTCCAGTAGTGCGCTTTGTGTTTTTGGGGTGGCGCGGTTTATTTCATCGGCGAGAATAAAGTGTGAAAAGATAGGGCCAGGATGAAATTCAAAAGTGGATTGTTCGCGGTTGAAGACAGAAACGCCCAGCACATCCGCGGGCAGTAAATCACTGGTAAATTGAATGCGATGAAAATCCAGTCCCATCACCTGTGCCATGGTATGCGCCAGCGTGGTTTTGCCTACGCCGGGCTGATCTTCAATCAGGCAATGACCATTGGCAAGCAAGCAGGTCAACGCTAATTTGATTTGTTGGTTCTTGCCCAAAATGACCTGACCGATTTGCGCGATAGCGTTGTCTAATAATTCGGTAGTGGATTTCAGTGGGTGTATGTTGGCATTGTCCATATTTGTATTTGCTGTTTATCAGTAGTGGATTAGAGCTTCAGTCAATTAGATAGTAGCCAATTTGATTGGCAGTTGCAGTATACGAGTTATTAAATTACAAAAAGTTTTGATTGATGTCATTGAAGTATTCTTATTGCTGGCATAGACTGGGTAGGTTCGATATTACTTTTGATGACGGAGATAACGATGAAAAAATTATTAAAAATAGCGCTGGCGTCTAGCTTGTTGCTGGCTGCTGGCAGCAGTTATGCTTGGTTTGGCGGCAATAACAATAACAACAACAACAACAACAACAGTGGCTGGGGAAATGACTGGAACCCGTATGATGAATGGGATCCACGTTATTGGATGGAAGAAATGGAAAACATGATGGGTGACGATAATAATTTTGGGCCTGGTGGCGGCGGTCCTAATTGGGGCGGTGGTGGTCCTGGTTGGGGTGGCGGCGGTCCTAATTGGGGCGGCGGTGGCCCTAACTGGGGCGGTGGCGGTCCTGGTTTTTCTGGTCCCGGTCCATATGGCCCGCCTCCAGGTTTTCGTGGTCAGCGCTCTTTTGGTCCGCCGCAAGGTTTTGCACCAGGCCCGCGCCCATATGGCCCGCCTCCAGGTTACCGAGGTCCTGCACCACAACAGATGCCTCCTCAGCAAGCGCCACAATAACGGTTTTAACTGACCGTTTATGTTAAAAAAGCCCTCATTTGAGGGCTTTTTTTTCAGTGTTATATCGATTTTGTTAAAGAGCTTATGAAATGTCTGATCTGCTAATGATTAGTCTTTATCAGGCTTATACTGTATGTCATTAATAATGAACGGGTGTTTTTTTATGCCTTCTTTACTGTCTAAGGTGATATGGAATTCATCATCCAGTAATTTTCCTAACAGCGCTTTTCCCATAGGAGAATCCATGCTGATGTAGTTCAGTTTTGGGTCGAATTCGTCTGGGCCGACAATACGATAGGTTTTTTCTGCACCTTTTTCGTCTTCAATGGTGACCCAAGCGCCAAAGAAGACCTTATCAGTGTTCGTTGGTATGCGATCAACAATGACCATATCCTCTAGCCGTTTGCGCAAGAAACGTACTCGCGCATCAATTTCTCGCAGTTCTTTTTTACGATAAATATACTCGGCATTTTCTGAGCGATCACCTTCTGCGGCCGCTTCTGACAAAATGCGAGTGACCTCAGGACGCTTTTTTTTCCACAGGTAATCGAGTTCTTCGCTTAAGCGTTTATGGCCTGTTGCGGTGATGTATTTTGAGCCAACGGGTTGTGGCGGTCTGTATCTGCCCATTATTTGTTATTGATTGAATCTTGATTATGAAGTGCGTAGAGTTTACCTCGGATATTTCATGGTAGTACGATATGATTTTTTTAGGATGACTTATTTTTATAGTTGTAGCGTGCAAAGACCTGTGAATTTTTTGCAGGTTGGTAAAAATATTGGATGATAAACTGCCGAACTGGGTGTGCTGGATTGCGCAGGATGTAGATGGCGTGTGCTGGGGTAAATAAGCTTAAAATCTGGACTAGGTATCAACATTAAAATAAATTTTGACAAAATATCATGGGCTTACGAGATACTTGTAAAACTTTTATGATAAGTGTGCTATAACTACATCTGAAAACAATAATAAGATCATAATAATAAGAAATGGGGAGAGTCAGATGGAATCAAAATATATACAAAAGGGTTCTCAAGCGAAAATTGCCAGTACTGGCCAGATAGTTGAAGTCAAACGTGTCAGCAACCACGGTTTTTCAGTGGTTCGTTTTCAGACCGGCGGTGACTATATGATATTAAATGATCGCTTGGAAACGGTTGAAAAGGAAGAAGTGCAGCATTAGCACCATTTATCGTCAGTAGCCCTGTTTGTAGGGGAGACTGGTGGTTTTGAATGTTTACGGCCTGATTATCAGCAATGGTAGTCAGGTCGTTTTTTTTGTGTAAGGCATGTGTTTTCGTGATGATGGCAGCGTTATATAAAAAACTTCAATCGCCATAATCTTGACATCGCCGACATAAAAACGTCCTGTGGACAGTCACGTCGGCAAGCGGATATTGCCGGTACGTTAAATGAAGGCGAGGTTTGGTGGGAAAAGGTGGAGTGCCATTTTTGAATGGTCGGGATAACGTTGCTACAATGCTTTGAGCAGTGCTAGGTCTTTTCTAACCAGCGCGGCAGAATTTTCAAACATTGTCTGCTCCGCCGCATTCATATCCAGCTCAATGATATCAATTACGCCTTTTTGACCCAGCATCGCAGGCACCCCTATAGCGATATCCTGCTGCCCATACTCACCTTCGAGCAAACACACGGTAGGCAAAATACGATTCCGGTTATGCGCGATAGCGTCTACCATCTCCATAACTGCCGCGGCTGGTGCGTCATAGGCGCTGCTGTTTTGTCGCAGTGCTAGAATTTCAGCGCCACCGTTTCGGGTGCGCTCGACAATAGCATCGATACGTTCTTTATTGATGAATTGCTCAATAGGAATACCGGCGATGGTGCAGTAGCGCAACATAGGTACCATAGTATCGCCATGACCACCCAGCACCATGGTATTGATATCCATACTGGAGAAGCCGGTTTCCATGGCAATAAAACTGGCCATGCGGCTGGAGTCAAGCACGCCGGCTTGGCCAAAAACCCGATTACGCGGCCAGCCGGTTTTTAAAAAGGCGTGATAAGTAATCACATCCACAGGATTGGTGACAAATAGCAATATCGCATCTGGCGCATATTTCATTGCGCCATCGACGATGCCATCGATAATGGGAATATTGCTGGCGAGCACATCGGAGCGAGACATGCCGGGTTTGCGCGGAAGTCCGGCGGTGATAATAATGATCTCGGAGTCCGCCATTAGGGCGTGATCGGTGGTGCCGATTAACCGTGTATCGTACTCAAAAATGGGCGCGACTTCCTGAATGTCGAGTGCAGCACCTTTGGCAGCGCCTTCATGTATGTCCAGTAAAACAATTTCCCGGCATAGGTTTCTAGCGGCTATAAACTGTGCGGTGGATTCACCAACGCGCCCCGCGCCAACGATAGTAATTTTGTTCATCCCGTTTGCTCCCTTAAAAAATGTTTACTGATAGAGTTGTTTTAGCACTTATCGTTGCCGAGAC
>CAZYYW010000019.1:0-8066 GCA_964651445.1 uncultured Thiotrichaceae bacterium | reverse complement strand
GCGGCTTTGGATACAGCCAGCGGCACGGTATCAATTAGGCGTGGGTCAAACGGTTTCGGAATGATATATTCTGGGCCAAACATCATGGCGTCAACATTATAGGCGTCTAGCACTTCCTGCGGAACAGGTTCATGTGTGAGTTGTGCCAGCGCATGTACGGCGGCTATTTTCATTTCTAAATTAATGCAACTGGCACGCACATCAAGCGCACCTTTGAATATATAGGGAAAGCCTAAAACATTATTGACCTGATTCGGGTAGTCGCTGCGCCCGGTACCCATAATGAGATCATCACGGGTTAAGTGCGCCAGCTCAGGCAAAATTTCCGGATCGGGATTGGACAGCGCAAAGACCACGGGCTGTGCTGCCATGGTGGCAAGCATGTCTTGCGACAATAAATCCGGGCCGGAAACGCCGATAAACACATCAGCACCATCCATAGCATCGGCGAGTGTGCGTTTGTCGGTATGCACGGCAAATGCCTGTTTGTATTTGTTCAGGTCATCACGTTCACTTTGAATGATACCTTTACGGTCAATCATAAACAGTTTTTCGGGATCAGCGCCCAAGCCTTGCAGCAGCTTCATTGATGCGATACCCGCCGCGCCAGCACCTAAGCAAACCACCCGTATATCTTCGATTTTTTTATGCTGTATTTCAAGTGCATTTATTAATGCTGCAGCGATAATAATGGCGGTGCCGTGTTGGTCGTCGTGAAATACCGGAATGTCCAGTTGTTCGATCAGCGCTTCTTCAATTTCAAAACAGGCAGGTGCCGCAATATCTTCAAGGTTAATACCGCCAAAGGTGGGTGCAATGTTTTTTACCGTGGTAATAAATTCTTCGGTTGAATCTGCATTGACCTCGATGTCGAAAACATCAATATCAGCAAATGCTTTAAACAGAACGGCCTTGCCTTCCATTACCGGTTTGCCCGCCAACGCACCGATATTGCCCAGACCCAGCACCGCCGTACCATCAGTGATAACCGCAACCAGATTGCCTTTGGCAGTATAGTCATAAGCGCATTCTTCATCACGGTGAATCGCCCGGCAGGGCTCTGCAACACCCGGCGTATAAGCCAGTGAAAGGTCAAGCTGGGTTGTGCAGGGTTTGGTGATCTCAGTCGCAATCTTCCCCGGTTTTATATTGCCATTACTATCCAGAGCGTGATAATCCAGAGCTTGCTGTTTGAGATGAGTTGTCATGGTGGTAACCGTGCCCAATAAGATCGTGGGCAAAAATAAAAGAGGGCTATATTAGCATTTTTAGAAGAATATTTCGTGCTCGCTGGTGTGCGTATAGTGATGTTAACGTTTAAAATCAGTATCTTATGTCAGAAATAGAGAGTTGAACGTCTATTAACAGGCAAATTGGCGGGCTAATTGAATGGCAGATGGGTGGCGGATACGCATATAGAATGACCGGTTTGCTGCGTCGACTTTTTTGTTCTTATTCAGCCAGCCGCGTACCACGATTTGTTGATTGAGCATTTTTAGTAGCGCTGCTTCATCAAACAGCGTTAGATTGTCTGGCCTTATACCGACGGTGAGGTGCTTGCCCAGCGTGAGCCAAATGCCTTTTTTGTTGATATTAATATCCTTTAGTTTGCCTTTAACCAGGGCAAAGCCGGTATTGCCTCTATTAAGTTTGTCAGCCGACAGTGTTTGTGCCTTTTTCCATAAGCCTTTATGACTGCAACGTGCCAGACGTTCCTGTTGCTGATAGCAGGTTGTGAGTTGAGTATTGGGCGGAATCGCAATGCTGCGAGCGTATCCCTGTGCCAATAATGCCGCCTGAATGTTTACCCCGTGTTTAGTAAAGCCATGTGCCAGCAGTCTGCCAAAGCGGTCATGGTGTTCCTTGCCGTACAGCAGTGCGATAGATTTATTGTTTTTAAACTGTGCGCGTAATGCTGCTCTGGCTTCAGCGCCAAATCGTTCCCCGACTTTTTGGCGATGCGCCACTTCTGGCGTGTTGATGCCAATTAGGCGAACTTTGCGGCCATCTTTAAGGTGCAGAGTGTCGCCATCATGGATGTGTTTTATAACGGCGATTTCATCATACGCCGCGGTTGAACAGGCGGTTTCCGCCATTGCTGGCAGGCTGAATAAGCCACACAGGCACAACAGTATGCGATTAGTTTGCATGGCAGCGATGACCAATGGTTTGTGAGAGAAAGAGGCAAAAATTGAAACCAAGAGCACTAACTGCGCGCATAAAAAAAGACGCATAAAAGCGCCTTTTTTCGTAAGCAGCATTGTAGGCTGCTGATAGAAGTACCTTTAAGACTTATTGCCAAAACGCTTGTTGAACTTATCGATCTGACCCGCAGTATCAAGAATTTTCTGTTTACCGGTGTAAAACGGATGGCATTCAGAGCAAACGTCAATGGTCATTTCGTCTCTGCCATAAGTCGAACGAGTGGTGAATGCATTGCCGCAGCTGCATTTTACATTTACATCTGTGTATTTAGGGTGGATATCAGCTTTCATGTCGGTACTACTCTTTAGTGTTCGCTTGTTTATGGGTGTATAGCCTTAATGCCTGTTTAAGACAGTAATTAGTCAAAAGCTTTAAGGCTGAAAAACAGGGAGGGAATTTTACCTGTAAGTGAATGTAGAGGCAAGTGCTTATTTTGCCCTGTGTAAAGAAATATCGGATAAAACAAAATTACAGCGGGCACCTGCCGTGTTAATTATCCGGACAGTTGAATTTCGCCATCAATGATTGACAGCGGCAGTGCCTGTAGGCTGTCACCATTGCAGGGGCCGGCAATACAAAGACCGGTATCAATCATGAATAAGGCATCATGGGTGGCGCACTGTATAAGCGCCTTGTCCAGGTCAAGAAACTGGTCTTCCTGCCACTCAAGCGTGGCGCCGGTGTGAGGACATTTATTGTAATACGCATAAAATTCACCGTCTTTGTGGACGACAAATATTGATTGCGTTTTGCGCTTGATTTTAAGTTCGAAGCTTTTGCTGCCGGGGTCTTCGATATCGGTGGTTTTGCAGAGAATATGAGGCACGACGTGTGGTAGAGTAGCGAAAAACGAAGCTAAGTATATCTTATTCAAAGTCGCCTTATAAAATAACCCGCCATATGCAAAATAGTTTTGTAGAAATCAGTGATATAGAGCTCGTTATTGTCTGCCTACTGGTTGCCATCATCATTGCTCTGTTGGTGTTATTACTGCGTATTAATAAGAAATTTCTAGCGATTGAGGAAAAAACTGTTGACCAGGCACGACTGGCGCGGGAACTACAGGAAAGTTTTCAGCAAACACGTTTTGCCTTACTGGAATCGCAAGGCAGTGCACAGTCTAAAACGGAGCAGCGTTTTGCCGAGGTACAGCAAGCGCTGGAAAAAAGGCTGGGTGAAATGTCACGACTTTCGGCGGAGCAATTAGCTGGCATGCAAAATAGCATCGAGCAGCGTCTGGCTGAGATGTCAAAACAAAGTATTGAAAGTTTTGCCCGTTCCAATAACGATCTGCACGAATTATTGCAGAAACGTTTGCGTGAAATAAGTGGCCAGGTGGAGCAACGCCTAGATAAGGGTTTTGAGAAAACCACGGCAACTTTTACCGATGTAGTGAAACGTCTGGCTCTTATTGATGCGGCGCAAAAACGTATCACCGAGCTTTCCAGTAATGTGGTGAGTTTGCAGGAAGTATTAACCGATAAACGTTCGCGCGGCGCCTTTGGTGAAGTACAAATGGCGGCTCTGATAAGCAATGTTATGCCCGCGAACAGTTATGCCTTGCAGCATACTTTGAGCAACGGTACACGGGTTGACTGCATGATGTTTTTGCCTGATCCCACCGGGCACATCGCCATTGATTCCAAGTTTCCGCTGAATTCATACCAGAAAATGATGGATAATGATGCCACTGACGCGGTTCGCACGGCGGCGGAAAAGCAGTTTCGCCTGGACATAAAAAAGCACATTAAAGACATATCGAGCAAGTATATTATAGAGAATGAAACCGCCGATGGCGCCATCATGTTTATACCGGCAGAAGCTGTCTTTGCTGAAATACATGCGCATCAACCATTGCTGGTTGAAGAAGCGCAGCGTGCCCGTGTGTGGCTGGTATCGCCAACAACCTTGATGGCAGTATTAACCACCGCGCGTGCTGTGCTAAAAGATTCGGCCACGCGCAAGCAGGTACATGTTATACAAGAACACCTAGTCAGTTTGTCCAAGGACTTTGAGCGTTTTAGAAAACGTATGGATAACCTTTCAAAACATATTCAACAGGCGAGCAAGGATGTCGAAGAAGTGCATACTTCAGCCGGTAAAATTAGCAGCCGTTTTGAGAAAATTGAAAAGGTGGAGCTGAAGCGCGAAGAAGGCGAGCTGATTGAAACAAAGCCAGAAAAGGCATGAGAGAAGGCGTGAGTCTGATTTCGCTAAATATACAATCTATTCAATACACTACACTAACAAACGTTAAGTAAATTTAAGACTATGGAACCAACATTTTCTCCCGCGTCACGTACCATTATGGTGATGGCAGCACTGGTTATTGTTATAGCTGGCATGAAGTTAGCCGCGCCATTACTGGTGCCGTTTTTATTGTCGATTTTTATTGCGGTGATTTGTTTTCCGCTGATGAGTAGTTTGCAGCAGAAAGGTTTGCCGCAAGGTTTGGCGTTGACACTGGTAATGTTACTGGTGGTTACGGTTGGTTTTATGTTGGCCGTATTGATTGGTAATTCGATTACAGATTTTAGCCGCTCGCTGCCAGAGTACCAACAGAATATTACCGATGAGTGGCGCAGTGTATTACTGTGGCTGGAAAACCGTGGTATTTCTGTGACCGATAATATTCGAGAAATGGCAAATCCTGCGGCAGCCGTTGGTTTGGTGTCACATATTTTAAGAGGTTTTGGCAGTGTGCTCACCAACTCCTTTTTAATTATTCTAACAGTGGTTTTCATTTTGATAGAAGCCAGTTGTTTGACGAAAAAATTTATCACTTTAAATGGCAATGATAAATTGCAAGATGATGATTCAATGTTCGCAAAGGTCTTTGTCGATAAGTTGCGTCACTACATGAGCATGAAAACCATCATCAGTATTGCCACCGGATTTTTGATCGCCACCGCGCTATGGTTGATTGGCGTAGACTTTCCGATCTTATGGGGCGTATTGGCTTTTATGCTCAATTTCGTGCCCAATATTGGTTCCATCATTGCGGCGGTGCCTGCGGTGTTGTTAACCATGGTGCAACTGGGGCCATCCTCTGCCATGTTGGTGGCGACTGTATTTATAGCGGTAAACGTTTTAATTGGCAGTGTGATTGAACCAAAATACATGGGTAAGGGTCTTGGTTTGTCTACCTTGGTGGTATTTATGTCGTTGGTGTTTTGGGGCTGGGTATTAGGGCCGGTAGGCATGTTATTGTCTGTGCCACTAACCATTACCGTAAAGCTGGCACTGGACAGTAAACCTGAAACGCAATGGTTGGGACATTTACTGGGGCCGGCTGACGACTGTTAACCATGAAGCAGGCGATCATTGGGTTTCATCAGGACGAAAAGGACGATTGGGTAGCTGATCTGGCCTGTGGTCATCAACAGCATGTACGGCATAATCCTCCCTGGCAGGAACGACCGTGGGTAATGTCCGCTGAAACGCGGTCAGAGAAGATTGGCTTTGAATTGAATTGTGTGGACTGTGAACAGCCGCAGTGAAAAATTTAACGGTTAGGGATTGGTGTTGCTAGGAATCGCCCATTTCAATAAAGGCGACGCCAATGCCATCTTCTGTTTTTCGCACAATAATGGCATCTTTTTGCGTATCGACGAGACTATCTAGCGGATTTTTGTAGTTCAGGTTGATTATTTCACCCATTAGATAATGCTCGATATCATGTAGCTTTATAAACAGGCCGCCGTCGCTTACATCACGTGTGATAGATGAGCGTGGCGCATCGTCAAGGTAGCGAAGTTCAACTTCTCTCTCTACTTCCTTGCGAGGGAACTGGCGTAAATCATTGGTCATAAAAATACCTGTTACAAGTGAATAAGCACTAAGCCTAATAATAGTCATATTATTGGAAAACACCAGAGAAGTACTGATTAAGACCTTCTCAAAATATGACAACGTCAATGCCAACACAATTTTTTAGTGTGCAGACACTACAACAAAAGGTATTACTTGCTAATGGATGATAAAAAAAACAAGGGGCAGTTTTCGTTGCTAAAAGAGAGGCGTTTTTTGCCTTTTTTTGCCACGCAATTTTTTGGTGCATTTAATGACAATGTTTTTAAGAATGCATTAATTATCCTGATTGCCTTTCAAGGTGCCGATTTTATACAAACCAATACTGATCTGTTAATCAATATTGCGGCGGCAGTATTTATCTTGCCTTTCTTTTTGTTTTCGGCAACCGCTGGGCAATGGATTGATAAGTTTGAAAAATCAAAATCAATAAGGCTTATCAAGTTATTGGAAATTGTGATTATGTCGATTGCAGCCTTTGCATTCGTGCAGGGTTATATCATTTTGTTGATAGCTTTACTGTTTTTTATGGGCACACAATCGGCTTTTTTTGGACCGGCAAAATACAGTTATATTCCCCAGCATCTCAAGGTAAATGAATTGGTCGAGGGCAATGCATTGGTTCAAATGGGTACCTTTGTGGCGATACTTGTTGGTACCATTTTTGGTGGCATAATGATTGCTGAGGAACAGGGGCGGTATTATGTCGCCGTCGCCATTGTGTTATTAGCCGTTGCCGGTTACCTGACCAGTCGGTCTATTCCGTTAACGCCATCACTAAAGCCTGAGCTGAAAATCAACTGGAATATTTTTTCCGAGATCAAGCGCAATATTAAATTTTTAAAAACCAACCGTACAGTATTTTTATCTATTTTAGGTATTTCATGGTTCTGGTTTATGGGCGCTACCTATTTGGTACAGCTGCCAAACTACACTAAGACTACACTGGGCGGGAATGAGCAGGTGGTTATCTTATTGCTGACGCTGTTTACATTAGGCATTGGTGGCGGCTCATTATTATGTAACCGGTTATCAGGAAAGAAAATAGAGCTTGGCCTTGTACCGTTTGGCTCTATTGGCTTGACCGTATTTGGCATTGATTTGTATTTTGCGCAACCGGATGTACTGCCGGCCGTTACCATGGGACTTAGAGAGTTTTTGTCACCCGCGTATTTTCGCCTGATGATGGACATAGTGTTGGTCGGATTTTTTGGTGGCTTATACATTGTGCCGTTAATGGCACTGGTGCAACAACGTTCTGCGCCAGAACACCTGTCACGAGTGATTGCGGGCAATAATATTATTAACTCGTTGTTAATGGTGCTTTCTGCGATCGTAGCGGTTGTGGTGTTGTCGCTAGGTTTTTCTATTATACAGTTGTTTTTATTGGTAGCAATTATGAATGCATTGGTGGCTATCTATATATATACCCTAGTGCCCGAGTTTTTAATGCGTTTTTTGGTGTGGTTGTTAATACACAGCGTGTACCGCTTAAACACTAAAGGGCTAGAAAACATACCAGAGGAAGGCGCAGCCGTACTGGTATGCAATCATGTCAGTTTTGTTGATGCGGTGATTATTGCGGGTTGTGTAAGGCGGCCTGTGCGTTTTGTCATGCACAATAAAATTTATAATCTGCCAGTGTTGAATTTTATTTTTCGTACCGCCAGGGCTATTCCTATTGCTGGCAAGCGTGAAAACAAAAAGTTGCTGGATAAGGCTTTTGATGAGATTGATGCGGCTTTGGCAGCAGGTGATCTGGTTTGTATTTTTCCTGAAGGTAAAATTACCCGCGATGGTAAAATGCATACATTCAGGGATGGTATCGAAAAAATTATTTCGCGTAGAGCGGCACCGGTGGTGCCGATGGCGTTGCAGGGTTTATGGGGCAGCGCTTTTAGTCGTCAGAAATCAAATATATTTTATCGTTTACTTAAAGGTATTCGTTCAAGAATCGCATTGGTTGCTGCCGATAAAGTTGCACCGGAACAGGTGAGTGCAGCGATTTTACAGCAGCAGGTAAAACGACTGTTTGAACAGACGAAGTAAAG
>CAZYYW010000018.1:0-30399 GCA_964651445.1 uncultured Thiotrichaceae bacterium | reverse complement strand
TCCCTTACTAAGGAATTATTATAAACGGAGATGTAGATGGCTAGGATGCCAAGAATTGTTGTATCAGGATACCCTCATCATGTCACGCAGCGCGGTAATCGAAGGCAGCGAACATTTTTCTGTAAAGAAGATTATTTATATTACCTTGATTTGATGTCTGAATATACTCGGCAGTCAGGTACAGAAGTATGGGCTTACTGTCTAATGCCAAACCATATTCATCTAGTAATGGTGCCAAGTTGTGAAGATGGATTAAGATCGTCATTAGGAGAAGCGCATCGCCGCTATACTCGACATATCAATTTCCAAAAAGGTTGGCGTGGTCATTTGTGGCAAGAGCGATTTCACTCTTTCCCAATGGATGAAAAATATCTGCTAGCGACAGTACGCTATGTTGAATTAAACCCCGTGAAAGCAAATATGTGTACTCGCCCACAAGACTGGAGATGGTCGAGCGCATCTGCACATCTGGCAGGTAATGACGATGTTTTAGTGACAGTCAAACCAATGCTTGATCGAATCGACAATTGGCAGCAGTATTTGATGAATAATGACTCAAGCTATAATGAATTGCTTGCCCAGCATTCACCAACAGGTCGACCGCTTGGGAGTGATTACTTTGTGAAAAAACTAGAAAAAATCTGTGGTAAACCATTAGCACCGATGAAGCCAGGGCGTAAACCTGCTAACAATGATTAATAGGTATACTGTACCCGGAATTGCATAGTGATGTTAGCTCAACGCAGATATACACCCATGTATCGATTAAAAAGCTGCAAGAAGTACATGCACAAACGCATCCAGCAAAGTGGGTAAAAAAAGGCTAAAATGAGGTAAGCGATATACTTAATACGAGTAAGGCAGTGAGAGGAATCAACGCCATGCAAACAGCGGATATTAAAAATGCAGCGCATCAGTTAATCGATCAACTCGACCCTCCAACCTGGGCTGAGCTGGCGTATGAGGTAGTAGTGAAAGCCTCAATCGAGCAAGGTCTGATCGAAGCAAAAGCCGGTGAATTAACCTCACAGGAAGACATCGAAAAAGAGTTTGGCATTAGTCAGTGACAACCGTTTACTGGGCCCCAGAAGCGCGGTCACGTCTGAAAGAAATCCAGGATTATATAATCAGTCAACATGCAGCCAAAGCTGCAAAAGAAGTGGTAGCAACATTACTGTCGCGTACTCGACAACTCGAAACGGTTCCACTCAGTGGGCATAAGCTGCATGATTACCCAGAAGATCACATCCGTGAAATCCTGCAAAGACCCTATAGAATTATTTATCGCGTAACTGAGCAGCAAGTAGAAATCCTGACCGTGATGCATTACCGTCAGTTACTTCCTGCAACAGTGAAAGCATTAACGGGGCATAAATAGAAAGGCCAGCACATATTAAAAAGTAGCAAGTGTTGGAGAATCTTCCTCTGTGGCTTAACCAAATAAAAAAACTATTTAGTTAAGCGTCAGCAGACCATCGCCCATGAGCACTTTAATGCCATTTTGACATAGATGTTTTTAGTGTTTTGATTATGCCAAAGTATATATGAAAATATGTCAGGTTTTTAATGAGAAGCTTGTGCAAGTTCTAGTGAAATTGAATTAGGCCCCACTAAGCCATAGAAAAACCTTGCAATTTTATTTTGCACAAGGCATTCTGTACAACTCGCGCTTATCCTCGCAATGTGGGTATGCGATACTTAATTTTGTAAATTTTTGCATAAATGAACATGAAGGTAGCTTTGGGCATGTCAATAATTAGTCGAACGAAATCTCCCCTATTACTCTCTTATCTGTCACTAACACTTCTTGCGGGTTTACCTGTGCAGGCAATAGCCGACACTGTTATAACGGTTGGTGTTGCTTCTCGTGGCGGTGCGGTTATTCTGGGTAGTCGTGTTATTCCACTTAAAGAAGTCACATTGGCAGCGCAAATGCCGGGGCGTGTGGTCAGCATTGCTGGGGAAGAAGGTGATGAATTTAAGGCTGGCACAGAGCTGGTAACCATTAACGATGACAATATACAGGCAAAAAAATCAGCGGCTGAAGCGCGCTTGAATTCAGCGCAAAACGCGATGAAAAATGCCCAGGTTCAATATAATCGTGAATTGTGGAATCCACGTGTATACAACCCGCGGCCGATGGCTGGCATGGGAATGCCGTCTATGTTCGATGGTTTTTTTAACAATATGGACGATATGCCGGGTGCGGGTAGTAGCGGTAACAAGAGTATCGAGCGTCATGCTGATCTCGTTACCCAGGGCACGCAGGTCGCTGCTGCACGCTCCCGTGTAACGGAAGCGGAGTCTGGTTTGCGAACTCTTCGAGCCAAATTACGTGACACCAAGGCCATTGCGCCGTTCGATGGCGTGATTATGAAAAGAATGGTTGAAATTGGCGATACCGTTCAGCCAGGTCAGCCGCTTATCGTTTATTCCTATACAAAATTTTTACGCATACAGGCGGATGTTCCGGCGCGTTTAATGCCGGGTCTGAAAAAAGGCATGGTTGTACCTGCGCGGTTAGATGTTGGTAATGCGATGGTGAATGCGCGTGTCGCACAAATTTCGCCGGTGGCAGACAAAAATCATCACACCGTCAGTGTTGAATTTGATTTGCCACAGGGCGTGCCGGGTGGCCCCGGTATGTATGCTGAGGTTATGATTCCAGATGTTGGCTCACCGAGTCGAGCACTGCCGGTGGTACCAATGGCGGCAATTAATCAAAGAGGTAGCTTGCCCTCGGTGCAGATACTGGATGATGAAAACAAACCAAAAATGCGTCTGGTTCGTATTGGTGAAATGGTTGATGAAAATACGGTAACCATTTTATCGGGGCTGAAACCGGGTGACCGCATATTAGTGCGCAGCAAATAACGACTAACGAAAGGGTAATGGCTAAATAATAGTCTCAATGCATCCTCCCTTGTTGTACCTGTTGGATGCTTGTCAGGTGTTCGTCGCGTTATTTCGAACAGGTATGAACTGTAAAGAAGATAGAAATCCAAATGGCTGATAATAAAGAAATACAAAATCAAGAAGTAAATGTAAAGAAGTTGGGTATTGCTGGCGCAACCGCAAAAGCATTCATTAATTCACCATTGACACCAATGCTAATCATCATCTTTATTTTGATGGGTTTAGTCGGTATGGCGTTTACGCCTAGGCAAGAAGATCCGCAAATTGAAGTGCCGATGGTCGATATTTTTGTACAGTATCCTGGCGCATCAGCAGAGCAGGTGGCAGCGCTTGCGGCAGAACCATTGCAGCGTATCATGGGTGAAATGTCGGGCGTGAAGAACGTTTTCGCCATTTCGCAGCGAGACTCTGCACTGATTGTGGTCGAGTTTGATGTTGGTGAAGAAATGGAGGATTCGCTGACCAAGCTATACAGTAAACTTAATTCAAATCAGGATGTTATGCCGCCCGGCGTGTCCTTTCTTGTGAAACCCAAGGCCGTGGATGATGTACCCGGCTTGAACATAACCTTATGGTCTAACGAAGTTGATGATGCGTCATTGCGCCTGATCGCACTGGATACCTTGCAAAAGCTTAGTGAGGTAGAAAACTCTAGTCAGGGTTTTGTGGTCAGTGGCCGTACAGAACAATTGCGGGTGGAAGTGTTACCCGAAAAACTAGCCGGTTACGGTATTAGTTTGCCGCGACTGGCGCAAGTCATCCAGCAGGCAAATAGTGAGAAGTCGGTGGGCAATATCGAAGCCTGGGATCAGAGTTTTAAAGTTTATACCGGTTCGTTTTTACAATCGGCACAAGATGTAGAAAGCATTGTTGTTGGTATAAGCGATGGTATTCCGGTGTACATTCGTGATGTTGCGCGCGTAATACACGGTCCGTCAGAAGTTCACCGGATGGTAAAACATTATACCGGGCTTGCGACAATCGAAAGTGAAGTCGCGGATGGTGCGCAAGCGGTAACCATAGCCATTGCCAAAAAGAAAGGCTCCAATGGGGTAACCGTCTATCGGGATATCCTTGAACGACTGGAATTGTTAAAGGGCGAGATTATTCCCGATAACGTCAATGTCTATATTTCGCGTAACTATGGTGAGACCGCTAACGACAAAGTCAATGAGTTGATTTTTAAACTATTTATCGCTACCGGCATTGTTACTTTACTGGTCTGGTTTTCGCTGGGCTGGCGGCCAGCGTTGGTGGTGCTTATCGTTATCCCTATCGTTATTTTATTCACTGTTTTCAGTGCATTAATACTGGGGCTAACGATTGATCGAGTCAGCTTGTTTGCGTTGATTTTCTCTATCGGCATTCTGGTCGATGATGCCATCGTGGTGATTGAGAATATTTACCGGCACTGGTTAATGAAGGAGGATATGAGCGAGGAAGTTTCTATCGAAGCGGTAGATGAAGTTGGTAATCCAACCATTCTCGCGACGTTCACGGTAATTGCCGCGCTTATGCCTATGGGCGTCGTTAGCGGCATGATGGGGCCGTATATGGCGCCTATTCCTATGCTGGGTTCGGTAGCAATGCTGTTTTCTCTGTTTGCTGCTTTTGCCTTTACCCCTTGGCTGGCGAATAAAATGAAACCTTCAATGGAAACATTGAAGCACCATGCTGAAAAAGAGCATGCGGGCAATGAGCGTCTAGGACGATTTTTTCGTAGAACCATTATTCCACTGCACGAAAAGAGCATATTAGGTTATGGCTTCCTGGCATCACTGTTTGTGGTTTTCTTTGCTGCTTGCGTATTATTTTACACCACCGCCGTATCAGTGAAAATGTTGCCTTTGGACAATAAAAATGAATTCAGTGTTGTGGTTAACTTCCCTGAAGGCACATCATTAATTTCTACCGCTAATTTAATGATGACTTTGGCTGATGAGGCTAGAAAGTTTGAAAATGTTGTATCGCTACAGACCTATGTAGGAACCGCTTCGCCCTATAACTTTAATGGCCTAGTACGGCATTATTATTTACGTACGGAGCCGTGGCAGGCAGATATGCAGGTTAATTTAACGCATAAAAGAGATCGCGAGATAACCAGTCACGAAATTGCCAACGCCATGCGTGTGATTATGGCGCCTATAGCGAAAGAAGCCGGTGCCCGCATTCAAGTCGTCGAAATGCCGCCGGGTCCGCCTGTGTTGCAGTCAGTTGTTGCTGAAATTTATGGACCTGATGCTGAGACCCGGAGACAGTTCGCGCGTGACATGACTGAAATGTTTGAGCAGGCAGAAAGTATTACAGATGTCGATAACTTAATGCAGCAGCCTTTTGAGATTTGGCGTTTTGAAGTTGATCGCGATAAAGCATTGCGCCGAGGTATTACAATCGATGCCATTAATACCACGCTTAAAATGGCGATGGGTGGTTTTGTTGTTGGCGATTTAAAACGTGGCTCAGTGGTTGATCCTACTTTTATTATCTTGCAAGTACCTTTATCCGTGCGTTCAGAATTCTCGCGTTTGGGTTCCATTCCAGTACAAGCGCATGACGGATTAATGTTGCCATTGTCCGAATTGGGTCGTTTTGTAAAAGATGTGGAAGAAGATATTATTTTCCATAAGAATTTACGTGAAGTTGAATTTGTTACCGGCGAAAACTTCGGCGAATTGGCTGCCCCCATTTATGGCATGTTTCAGGTTGATGCCATGCTGGCAGATTATGTTGCCCCAGACGGCGTAACAGTGCCACACGGATTTTTCTCTGGCGGTTATTTTGGCCCGCCAGCTGATAGCAGTCAGTCGGCGTTTGAATGGACCGGTGAGTGGACGGTAACGTATGAGACCTTCCGTGATATGGGCGGTGCTTTCATGCTAGCGATGATTTTGATTTACATGCTGGTGGTTATCGAGTTTAAAAACTTTATCTTCCCCTCCATTATCATGGCACCGATTCCGCTAACGCTGGTCGGTATTATTCCGGGTCACTGGTTGTTTGACGCTGAATTTACCGCGACTTCTATGATTGGCTGGATAGCGCTCGCCGGGATTATTGTCAGGAACTCCATTCTATTGGTGGATTTCACCAAGCATGAGGTGGAGCGTGGGATCCCTGTAGTCGATGCCGTGTTAAATTCTTGTCAGGCACGTACTCGGCCGATTGTTATCACTGCGTTAGCCCTCGTTGGCGGTTCCAGCGTTATTCTTGCTGATCCGATCTTTGAAGGCATGGCGATATCGTTGTTGTTCGGTGTTGTGGTATCAACCATCCTGACTTTGTTTGTTATTCCACTGGGTTGTATTTCTGCGCAAAAGGCCTTTTTGTGTGGCGCTGCAGCTTGCGTACCTGTTGATGATACTAGCAACGATAAAGCTGAAGCGGTGATCGAGGAATATAAAACTCCCTTATGGATGCGTATTTATGGTGGTATTGTTGGTCTGGTCGGTTGGATAATCGTTATCGGGCAGATGATATTTAACCTGATACGCATGCTGATTGGTATGATAATGCCGAAATCTTCAGCGCCAGATGAACCGCCAGCATCGACGCCGCCATCAACGCCGCCGGCATCACCACCGCCACCTACGTCGTCGGTGCCCGCTAAAAAATCTGCGACAAAAGATTCAACTTCTGCCAGCAGTGCTAATAAGACGGCTGTGAAAAAACCGGAAACAACGAAACCGGTTGTGAAAGCGACGCCAGCTGCCGTTAAAAAACCAGTGATTAAGAAGGCTGCCGTTAAGAAATCTGCCGTTAAGACATCTGCTGTTAAGACATCGGTGGTTGAAAAAGCACCGGCTGTGGTTACTGCAGAAAATACGCGCAACGAGAGTAAAGCGGTTGCAACAAGCGCGACGCCAGCCGTTAAAAAATCGACGGTGACTAAAAAGGCGGCACCGAAGAAGAAAGTTGCGGCTAAAAAAGCTGTCGTCAAAAAAACCGCTGTCAAAAAAGTCGCAGTGAAAAAAGCACCTTCTAAAAAGTCGCCTGCCGGTGGTCGTCGTGGCATTCGTCTCAAAGATGATAATTAAGGGATGATCGTTAAGGGCAGCCTGTATAAGTCGTGACTTTGTACCTTCGGTTTAAAATATCTGATGTCAGAGTGGTGAGTTTTCGCCAAGCAGTCATTCGTAGGCCGTTGATTTTACATTGCACGGATGCGCTGCATTCATGGAATTGCATTTGCATGGGTCTGTACTTACGCTGGCAGTCGGTTTTTCCCAAGCAAAAGATCACCATTGCGAATGTTTTGCCGCTCGAACTTGAGTATTTTGCAGGACAAAAAAAACATAATCGACTTTACCCAGACGTGGTTCAGGATTGTTTTAGTATTAGCCGGAGTTATTGATGTATTTGTCTATTTTTCGAACCCCGATTTCGTGTGCCATTGTTTCGCGTATGCTGATTTCACAGCGATGGCTAAATCAGGCTAGCAGTAAAAAAGTCAAACTGTTGCTAGTGTTGACAGTAATGTCGACAACGGTACATGCTCAGGTCTCTGAGAAAGGGGACGCTGAAGCGCTTCAAGAGACAAGCGCTGGCTTCACCCCTCATACAACGCAGCAATCTACACAAGACATCAAACCGAGCAGTGAGCCGATGATATCGGGTTCACCGACCTCTCGCTTGCGGCAGAATCGGCAGCTGCAAAAGCAACTGATACCACCGCCACCGCCTGGGCCTTATATCTCAACCAGCTTAAATGGCTACACCGTAAATGTGCCGGTATTGGGTCGCATCCCAAGTCCGCGTAGTCTTGGTTTGCGTAATTCTGGTTTGCACAATCCTGATTCGCGCTTTGGCTCGCGTTCTGGCTCGACAAGCACACCGATGGCAATGTTTAGTCCGGATCTTCCGTGGCCGAATGATCTTCGGCCATCTGAAAATATGCCGCATGGTTGGATGCCTCAAGGGGGTTATTCGCAGATCAATCCTCAGCCGAGCACTCAGACGATGCAAAGGCCAACTGCTCCGGCTTATTGGCCATCTGCAAGGCATCCCGCATATAACGCACGCGAGGGACAACAGTACGGGCCGCAGTCTCGCTGGATGCCCACGATGAGTATGTCGCCCCCTGGGCCATATGTCAGCAGTAGTCAGTATAGGTCGAATGCGATGCCGGCAAGCAGGCCGCCCTCAAGTATGTTACCTCATGGCGATGTTGCACCACCTTATACAGATTCACCAATGAATTGGGGTTATTGAAAGCATGATGCTGCCAGTAAAGTCGAGTTATTTCGACCAGCGGTGGTAGTATTAACTTGTATTTCAAATATACGCGATGTGTGTTGATTTTTTTGTACTGGAGTTTGTCAGTGGTTTTAGGTGTGTTTAATGCAGAGTTACCGTCACAACAAGTTTGTTCTGAAGCTAATGCTTAGTTTACTGCTGTTAATGACAGTATCATCTTATGCTGGCAATGGTAATAACCAACCCTTTGCGCGTCATGTATTGCAGTTGGCGTCTGATGGTAACCCTTGGGCATTGCCGCCACAGCCAGCGGATTTCATGCCGGGATTTGCGCCGTTACCGCATCAGCTGAACGGGCAGTGGGATATGCAAAGGCAAATGTCAATGCCAAGGCAATTTCGTGGTGATCGCTTTGTTACCCCCGAGATTATTGAGTCCATAAAACAGCAGCAAAAACAGGCGCAAAAAACGCCAGATCGTCGCCGCAATCAATCCTATCGTACGCCCCGTTCTAATGTGCCACAGAACTTTATGCCAGCAATGCCAATGCAGCCCTCTTTTACTTATCCGCCTAGCAGAATGATGCCTGACGCAGTACTCCCCGGAATGCTAAATATGCCGCGTATGCCGGGTTTGCAGACAATGAATCCATTGCATGATGCGCCAGCTGTTTCACCTTGGGGAAGTGGTTATGATGTATTAAATAGAGGGGCGTCATCTCCGTGGGTACCCAATGCCGCGATCGGTGGTATTCCGCCTATGCATATCCAACCCTTTGATGATTTTACCGAGAATAATGAAAGCGGGTACGGCTGGCATCAAAACCTAAATCAGAACCAAAACCAGAAGCTGAACCAAAACCAAAACAGTGTGTTTAACCCGTTCACTTTTGGCCCGGGCAGTAATTTATAAATGCAATAGATTCGATAATTTAACAGGCGTATAGTGTGAAATTCACCACTGAAAAGCGGTTAACGACACATATTAAAGTAGGTGTTGGATGTATCCCTCGATTCAATGCCAAAAATTAATGAGGGTAGTAGATGAGGTGTTTACAGATGAAAACATTAATTAAATTAGCGGTTATCTCTTCAGCTTTAACTTTAGGCCTAGCATCGATGACGGTCAGTGCTGAATGGGGACCTTGGGGTGGCAATAATAGTGGTTGGGGTAATAATAGCAACAACAATATGAACAACAACTGGAATAATGACTGGAATAATCAGGGTTATGGCGATGGTTCTGGTGATGGTTCTGGTGAGTTCGATGGTAGCTTCAATATGAATATGAAGGGTACTGGTCGCGGTAACGCGCGTGGTAATCAGGCATATCATGGCGACAATCGTTGGAACAATCGTAACGACTGGAACAATCGCAATAATTGGAACAACCAGAATAATTGGAATAATCAGAATAACCGTAATTTTGGTAATCAAGGTTCTGGTCGTCCTAATTTTGGTCCTGGTCCTGGCCCATATAACCAAGCACCCGTTGCACCGCAGAGCGCACCTGCTCAGTAGAAAGTCTTTATGCGGTGCCGTGGTGGCACCGCTTTTTTTTACATTATTATGATAAAGTTTCGAAAAACAGTAAAACTGTTAGTTTTAATTTTTGGCGCTATGGCTGCCGCTGTAGTACAAGCATCCTCTTTTACGGCTGATGCTGTGCAGATACGCGGTGAGGATACAAGCCAGGCAAAGATGTATTGGTTAGATGGTAATGTGCGTTTTGAGTACACCGAAGACGGTGTATCAATGGTGCAGATTTTTGATAATAAAAATAATAAAATAATTTGGTTAGATACCGAGAATAAGTATTTTCTGGAAAAAGAAATGCACGCCAGTGACAAAGCGGCGAGCCACCAGAAAAGTAAAAAAAATACCGACCCCTGTAAGCAGTTCCCTGATGCTGAATGTGTTTTTCTTAAGAAAGCGAAAGTTAAAGGCAGAGATACTGAAAAATGGTTAATTACACTGGATAATAATGGTCATGACTTCCACATATTTCAATGGATAGATAACCAATACAAAAACATTCTCCGCCAGGAAAATTCTGATGGTACGGGTCTGGTGGTAGAAGTGAAAGATAATCAGGAAATAAATAATCGTGGCGTCAGAAAACTAACGATGACCGCATTCAGTGCTACGGGTGAGCGACAACAAGGCGTACAGTGGTACGATAACGAGCTAGATATAGTAGTTAAACAGCAATACGAAGACAATGTGGTAGACGAACTGCGGAATATTGTAGTTGGTAAAGTGAGTAAAGAATTGTTTCAAATCCCCACAGATTACACACAATTTGAGCAAGAAACATTGGACGTGGATAAGGTTGAGATGGCGGATGCTGCAAGCAAAGAATAACCGCGTTTCGTGTGAAAAATCTCACCGCTTAAACGTTAGCTTACTGGAAAAAAACAAGAGTAAAACCCATAATAGGCGGCCACTAAGGTGGTCATAAGTCAAAATCATAATTGGAAGCTGGTGTATGTTAACAGTCGTTGGGAATTTAAAAGGTGGTACGGGTAAAAGTACAGTCGCGTTTAATCTGGCGGTTTGGTTGGCACATGATAAAACTGGGGTAATGGCGTTTGACCTCGATCCGCAATGCACCTTACTTGATGTCAATGATGTGCGTATTGAAGACGGTTATGAACCTAGTTTTGAGGTTTCAACAGATCTTGCGTTATTAGAAACCCTGTCAAAAGATAAAAAGAACAAGATTCCTATTATTGTTGATATGAGTGCGACCAATATGCCTGGTATGGAAAAAGCATTGTCATTGGCAGATCGGATTCTTATTCCGATACAGCCTAGTCAGGCTGATATTTGGTCGACACAACGATTTTTAAAAATCGTGAAAAATAATGTGAGTAAGAAAAGCACGGAAGTATTGGGTTTTCTCAATCGTGCTGATACCCATGTTGGTGTGCGTGAAACAGAAGAAGCGCAGCAAGCCTTGCAAATGATGCAAGGTCTAAAAGCTATTGATATTCGTTTGCACCAGCGCACTGCCTACCGCCGATCATTTAGTGAGGGTTTGGCCGTGTTCGAACTGGATCCTATGGGCAAGGCATCTAAAGAAATGAAAAAGCTGGCGTCAATACTGGATTGATGCACAACATGATTATTGGTACAGAGGTTTAAATGAAAATTATTCGTTGGTTGTTAAGTCATTTGTTTCTCATTTTTTTGATTGTCGTGGTTATCTACGGCTATATGTTCTGGGGAAATCTGGCCGGTGAAAATACCCCCGCCGGTAAAGCGCTGACGTATCTTTCAAATGAATTTGTTGCCGTTGAAGAGTTTGTTAGCGCAGTAAAGAGCAAGCAGGCGCAATTGTCTGAAGAGAAAGCTTCTGCTGAAAAAACGCCTACTGAGAGCCTTTCTTCACAAGATATGGCTTCACAAGACATGTCTTCACAGGAAAGGCATCCTGACATGCCTTCACAAGCCATACCTTCACAAGCCATACCTTCACAGGAAAGGCATTCTGAAATAGCATCTCAGGAAATGAAAGAAGCGGATGAACAACAGGTTGACACAGCAACGCCAGTGGTTCCTCAGAGTCAAATATCAGCGGCGGCCTCTACTCAGGACAAGGCCGCCATGCAAGTCAGAGATATTGCGCAACAACCGGTGAGTATCAGTTACAGTCATAACCAGAAACGAGTTAAGCAAAACTCCGCGGGTGAGATCGAAATGCTGCCTATGGCAACTGTACCCGCTACGCTTACTGCCATCCCTATCGCCACCACTGGTGCAAAACAGGCCATAGAACCTAAAACCTTGCCAAATAGTCAGGGAGAAGGTAAGCAAAACAGAGTAAAGTTACCTGTTACGCCTGCTGAGAAATTTGTTTCGATTGAGGTTGAACAGCAACTCGAAAATGTGAATCGGCATGGTCAGGTTATTGATAAAGTGCTACAGGGTAATGTCATTCGTGAAACCTGGATAACAGCAAGAAAATCTTTTTATCAGCGCAATTATGAATTATCTGAACAAAGCTACAAAGCGGTAATCGCCTCTACTACAGACAATTTTGACGCTTTTGGCGAACTTGGTAATGTTTATTTTAACCAGGGCAAGAAGGCGCTAGCGGCGCAGGCATATTTTGAAGCAGCGTCCATACTGGTGAACAAAGGTGAAATACAGCGTGCCAAGAGTTTAGTGGGTCTGCTAAGAAGTTTGGACAGAAGTAAAGCAAATGAGTTGCAACAGTTGATCGAATCAGCAAAGTCATAATTTAGTATTTTAAAATTGAAAAATATCTTGAGGAATTAACTATGTTTTATGCGTTACGTAATTTATTTGCACTACTTGGTTTTGTAGCCGTTGTAATCGTCATCTACGGGGCAGTAAAAATGGCACCGATGGTGCAGACTTTTAATGAGTTTGATGACAAAGCCATCGATGTCTATACAGAAATGGTGACACTTCTTTTGGAAACCGGCAATGCTGCCGAGGCTATGGTGTGGAAAATGCCGGTAGAAGAAGGTTTGTCGATAGAAGATGTCGATTTAACGATTCTAGCGGTTGCCAATGAGCTTAATATTAAAAATGTAGGTGAGCTGCCACTGTCCTCAGAGGTTGAAGCTATCACGGGTGAAAAGTCACGCTTTTTCAAAATCTATATGTTCTGTAATGCACTGACAGCCGCGCAGATGCTAGATTACAGTGACGCTTTTTCAGCTTACCTGCCGTGTCGTATCAGTCTGGTTGAAGACAAGCAGGGCAAGCTGTGGCTTTACTCTTTAAACATGGATGCCATGATATACGGTGGTAAGCCTTTACCGCCTGCATTAAAAGAAGAAGCGATGGAAGTGAAAGAGATCATTCTGGCAATCATGAATAGAGGCGCTATAGGCGACTTCTAACATGGCTGACGACAAAACAAGTGGTGAAAAATCGGCCGCTGCCAAAAGCAGCGCGACAAAGAGCACCGTAAAAAAAACGACCACTAAAAAGAGTGCAGTGAAGAAACAACCGGTGGCAGATAAAAACGCAGCAAGCAGCAATAGCGAGACAAAAAAGGCCGCTAGCTCTGAATTATCCAGCCCGACATTATCCAGTCCAAGCATTGCCAAAGCAGCCGCCTCTAAAGATGTGGATATGCAGTCTGCGGCAAAGAAAATCAGTGAAGTTGACAAACAAAATGCCAACAACGCAATTAAATCGCGCAGTAGTTCAGATGATCTAAAAGCACGTGCCAGTGCGGCAAAGCAACGCGCACAGCAAAAAATACTGGATGAATCTTTTGTCAGTGATAAACCCACAGACCCGTTAGAAAGGCTGGCAAATACCTTTGACAACAGTGCAAGGCGTTGGGAAATGGTGGTCTATCCCTCGATGTTTGCTTTTGTATTGCTCGCTGGTTACGGCTTCTTTTTGATTTACCGCTTAACCCACGATATCGCCATTTTGTCGCAATCGGTGACGCACATGGCGGTTATTGTTTCAGACGCTATGCCTCGCATGACCAAAGACTTGGGAAGCATGACCGGTAGTATTGACAAAATGACCGGCAACATCGATGGTATGACCACCGAGATGAGTTCCATGTCGAGCCAGATGAATGCGTTGACACCGATGAGTAAAAACATACAGAGCATGACGTATAATATAGGTGGCATGAACCGTTCAGTTTCCGGTATGCAGCGTGATATGCATGGCATGAATCGAACGGTATCCAGCGGCCCCTTTGGTATGATGAATGACATGATGCCGTTTAGCTCTAAAAGCAATGTTCCGCGACCCATGACGCAGCCTAATGTTTGGCCGAGTTACAACGTACCACGTACGAATACTTACGTGCGCCCCTATCAACCCGCTAGAATTATGCCGGTTAGGCAACAGCCAAAAAATATTTCAAAAGGTGGAACAGTCAAACAGGCACCCGCGAGCAAGCTGGCAATGCCCGGTGCCACTCCGGTAATGTTGAAGGAAGTTTCCACTCCAGCATCTCCTGCCAGCGTTCCGGTTCGTTAACGCAAGTAGAGTATCCCTGGTGAGTCGGTATCAAAATATTTTGGCTGAATTTTATGACCATGCCGGGGTCTCATTGTGGTAGTGAACGTTTTCACTTGAAAATAAGCAGAGGACTATAGGATGTTAAATCGCCCGGACAAATCCATTCGCGACCGGTTAGCAAAACTTGAGGCACATTTAAATAACGAAAATCCGTTATTACTTGATGTGGTTTCGCGTTTCAAAAAACTGGACACCGTTGCTTACAAAATGGGTTTGTTGGATACCAATGAATCATATGCCACCAGCATCCCGTGGTGGCCATTGGTTTCTGTGTTGGGTACATTCTCTGCCGGCAAGTCATCGTTCATCAATAATTTTTTGGGTGACAAATTACAACTGACTGGCAATCAGGCGGTTGATGACAAATTTACCGTTGTTACCTACAGCAGTAGCAAAGAAAATAGAGTATTACCCGGCGTGGCTTTAAATTCAGATCCACGATTCCCATTTTATCAAATGAGCGATGAGATTGATAAAGTGGCGAGCGGAGAAGGCCGTCGTATTGATGCCTATCTGCAAATGAAAACCTCGCACTCGCAAAAATTAAGTGGAAAAATTATTATTGATTCACCGGGGTTTGACGCCGATGAACAACGCAACGCCATCCTGCGATTAACCGACCATATTGTAGACCTGTCTGATCTGGTACTGGTGTTTTTTGACGCCAGACATCCAGAACCTGGTGCGATGCAGGATACTCTGGATCATCTGGTGGGTAATACCATTACCCGCAGCGATTCAGAAAAGTTTTTGTATATTCTTAACCAAATCGATACGGCTGCACAAGAAGATAACCCCGAGGCCGTGGTGGCGGCTTGGCAACGAGCACTGGCAGCAAAAGGCCTGACTGCTGGACGCTTTTACTCTATCTATAACAGTGATGTAGCAGTGCCCATCGAAGATGAGGCCGTGCGCCTGCGTTTCGAAAGAAAATGTGAGCAAGACAAAGCCGCTATTTTCGAGCGTATACATCAGGTGGAAGTTGAACGTTCCTATCGTATTGTTGGCGCATTGCAGACCATTGCGGATGATATTGAGAAGCAAGTAGTGCCAGCAGTAAAAGAAGCCATGACTAAATGGTTGAAGATGGTATTGATTCTTGATGCTGTCGCCATCGCAATATTTGTCGTGGTGTTATTGGTACTGAGTAATGTATTTAATGCTTGGGCGCTGTTTTCATATGACTTTAGCAACGACAGTATTGTGTCATCAATAAAAGTCGCTCTGACTGCTTTCGGTTTTTTAACCGTGCATTTTATGGCGCGTGCATTCTCCGCTCGCATGATAGCTAAAAAAATCGTGAATAAAATTGGTATAGAGAAAAATCTGGCAGGCGAACACCGTGAAGGTAAGATTCTAGCGGGCAATATCAAAAAAGCATTTTTGAAAAATACCCAACCACTAAGAAGTGTTTTTCGGCCAATGCCGGTTGGTTGGTCAATGCGCTCGAAACGCATCCTCAAGCAAGTAACAGCCGATGCCTGTGAACTCATTCAGGGCATGAATGATCGTTACACAAAACCCTCAGGCAACACAGCGCAACTGGAAACCATAAGCCCCGATTTGCCAGTGGAAACACTAAAAGCCGTCACTCCAGAATCCGTTAGTAAGTAAATAGTGGCCACTACTGGGCAGAAACGGACAGGCAAAAGATAAAGGACTGTCCGCGAACAACGCGAAATACGCGAAAAAAACAGAAAATAAGATTTTATTTCTTTTGTTTTTTTCGCGTATTTCGCGTGCTTCGCGGACCCCTTTTTTTTAATTGTCAACGAACAACAAACAGCAACGTACGGTTAAACCGCAGGCACAGCCAAACACTGTCCCAATTTTATCTCCGCTTCGGCAACCATATCTTCTGCAATTTTCATTTGTCCGGTAGTCAATACAATCACTGTTGAACCTAGATTAAAGCGACCCATTTCTGCGCCGCGCTCTAACGTGATATTTTGATCGGAGTAATCAAAATATTTGATCTTTTTCGCTTCGCTGGTAATCAGTCCATGCCAAACCGTTTCCATGGCAGAAACATTAATTGCACCGACCAGTATCATTGCCATTGGCCCTTGCTGCGTTTCAAAATAACAGATACAGCGTTCATTGCGGGCAAATAAACGGGGGATGTGGCTGACGACAAAAGTTGCAACACTGAACAGACGACCGGGAATGTATCGCATGTGTTTTAGCGTGCCACTTGTCGGCATGTGGATGCGGTGATAATCTCTAGGGGATAAATACAAGGTAGCAAACTGACCATCGTGAAATATTTTTTCCAACTTTGTATCGCCGCCGACCAATTCTAGCAAGCTGTAATCCTGCCCCTTTGCCTGAAAGATGCGACCCTTTTCAATACGCTGCGCCTGACTGACCGAACCGTCTACCGGGCATAACCAGTGTTTTTTATTTTCATCGAAAGGTCGGCACTCAGCTTTTAGTGCGCGGGTAAAAAATGCATTGAGTGATTCGTAGGCAAACATATCTTGTTCGACAGCTTCATGCATTTTTACCGGATTTAAATTGGTATAATTTTTTATAATGAAGTTTTTCAAGGGTGCCCACTGAACGCGGGCTGCCTTGAACATCAGCCATGTAATGGCATGATGCGGCAGGATGTAAAATATTTTAGCCAGTAATTTTTGTTTCATAATGAGAGAATTAGAACAGCAGAAGTCAATTAGAATTGGGCTTTTTTAACGGTCACTGAAAGCATTTTTGTGGTGTTTTGACTGGTTGTTAGTTTGATTTTGATGGTCTCGCCAGCTTTTAGGTATTTAATTGGATTAAACAGCATCAGGTGCTTGCCGCCGCGTTTTAATTCAACGCTGCCGTTGGCAGGCACGGTTAATTCACTCCATCGTACCATTCTTGCCATACCACCTTCATGCACAGTTTCGTGAAATTCAATACTGCTGAAATACTCCGAGTCGGCCTTAATTATGTCGATGGGCTGATTCGTGTTGTTGTTTATTTTCATATAAGCAACCATTACGCGGCTTACGGGTGGGGCTTCCGAAATCCAGGCGTTTTCAATGTCCAGTCCATCTGAACTCGTTGCATAGAGCGGGTTGGCGAAAGCAAAACTGACTAGTATTAGCAGGGTTGATATTTTAATGGGCATAATTTTTCAGAAGGAAGTTTAAGGGCTGTCAGGAGTGCAGATTATAATGCTATGTACAAGGCTATGGAAGCATATTTTTTGTGTACAATACAAGCATGATAAACAAACGCGAAATCGCTAACGATCTGATTACTTTGCGTGACCTGATTCGCTGGGGAACCAGCCAGTTTAATGCCGCCAAGCTGAGCTTTGTGCAAGGCATGCCAACGGCTATCGACGAAGCCGTGTATCTGTGTTTGAGCGCTTTGCATCTGCCACCGGATTTCAGTGAAGAATATTTTGATTGTGTGTTGACCATGGATGAACGTCTGCATGTGCTGGGATTGTTTCAACAACGCATCGAGCTACGAAAGCCATCGGCTTATCTCACCAACGAAGCCTGGTTTTCTGGTTTAAGCTTTTATGTTGATGAGCGCGTTTTAATTCCGCGTTCGCCAATAGCGGAAATGATCGGGCACCAATTTTCATTATGGGTTTCACCTGAGCAAGTGCATAATATCCTCGACCTCTGTACTGGTAGTGGCTGCATTGCCATTGCCTGTGCCTATGCTTTTGACGAGGCACAAATTGACGCCAGCGATATTTCTGCCGATGCCTTAGCCATCGCAGAAATAAATCGTAAAAACCATGATCTGGATGAGCGTGTAAATCTATTAAAATCCAATATTTTTGCCGAGCTAGCGGAAAAACGTTACGACATTATCGTCAGCAATCCACCGTATGTTTCAGCGCAGGAAATGGCACAGTTGCCGGTAGAATTTGACTTCGAACCAGGCTCCCTAGCGCTGGCAGCAGGAGAAACCGGTATGGATATTGTTTTACCCATGCTGGCTCAGGCAAGAGATTTTTTGACGGATGAAGGTGTTTTGGTGGTCGAAGTTGGATATTCGAAACCGGCGTTGGAAAAATTATTGCCCAATGTACCTTTTTTCTGGGTCGATTTCGAGTTTGGTGGAGACGGTGTATTCGTCTTAACCGCAAAACAGTTGGAAACGCATCAGGCTGATTTTCAGCGTGTTAAACTTTGCTAAGCTATCGCTTTAAATCAGCAACCACTAACAATAAACACGTAGTCACTTAATTATGTCAGGAAATACAATAGGAAAATTATTTAGTTTAACCACCGCCGGCGAGTCACACGGTTTGGGTTTGGTCGGCATCATCGATGGTTGTCCGCCGGGCATTGAATTAAGTGAAGAAGATTTACAGGTCGATCTGGATCGTCGTAAACCTGGTACGTCTCGCCACACCACGCAACGTCGTGAAGATGACAAAGTCAAAATATTTTCTGGAATATTCGAAGGCAAAACCACCGGTACTAGTATTGGCTTGATTATCGACAACATCGATCAACGCTCAAAAGACTACGGTAACATCATGGATCGTTTCCGCCCCGGTCATGCGGATTATACTTATCAACAAAAATTTGGCATTCGCGACTACCGCGGCGGTGGTCGCTCGTCAGCGCGCGAAACCGCAATGCGCGTCGCCGGTGGTGGCATTGCTAAAAAGTTTTTGAAAGATCGTTACGGCATCGATATATACGGTTACATGTCGCAACTCGGCCCAATAGAAATGCCAATGCTGGATCGCAATGAAATAAACAACAATGTTTTTTTCTGTGGTGATGCAACAAAAGTTGCCGAACTTGAAAGCTATATGGACGCTTTGCGAAAAGAAGGTGATTCAGTGGGTGGAAAAATAACGGTGGTAGCCGAAGGCATGCCGCCGGGTTTAGGTGAGCCAGTATTTGATCGTTTGGACGCTGATATTGCACATGCAATGATGGGTATTAATGCAGCGAAAGGTGTGGAAATAGGCGATGGCTTTTCCTGTGTTAGCGCCAAAGGCACAGAGTTTCGTGACGAGATAAGCCCGCAAGGTTTTAAGAGTAACCATGCCGGTGGCGTGTTAGGTGGCATTTCTTCTGGGCAGAACATCATCGCACATACCGCCTTCAAACCAACATCCAGTATCCGTCTTTCAGGTGACACGGTTAACGTAGAAGGTGAAGCTATTGACGTGGTGACACATGGCCGGCATGATCCCTGCGTTGCCATACGTGCCACACCTATTTGTGAAGCCATGCTGGCAATCGTATTGTGTGACCATATGTTGAGGCAGCGTGGGCAGAATATGGATGTACATTCGCAAACCCCGGTTATTCCTTCGCATACTTGATCTGATGATAGGTGCAAGAAACTGAATGACCGCTGTTGACACACAACGGACGTCTGGGGAACGACCTCCTTTGCTGTTTGTTATTCGTTGGCAATTAAAAACTTTAAAAACTAAGGGGTCCGCGAAGCACGCGAAATACGCGAAAAAAGCAAAAGAAACAAGATCTTATTTTCTGTTTTTTTCGCGTATTTTGCGTTGTTCGCGGACAATCCTTTATCTTTATGACTGTCCGCTACTGGTCATAAACAGTCCTTCAAGCAAGGTGGGATTTAAGCCAATCTGATATTGCCTGTTCCCTTAGATGTAGGCTCGTACAAATAATGAATCACAAAAAAGTTACATCCTCAGTGCCTTACTGGCGCTTAAGCGGTTTCTATTTTTTCTATTTTGCCTCTCTAGGTGTACTGATTCCGTATTGGAGTCTGTACCTTAAATCACTGGGTTATAACAGCCTGACCATCGGTGCTTTGGTTGCTATCTTGCCAGCTACGAAATTGGTTGCGCCTTATATATGGGGCTGGCTCGCCGATCATACCCGGCGCTCGATGTTAATTATCCGTCTCGCCTGTTTATTTGCCTTATTAAGTTTTGCACTGGTGTTTGTCAGTCAGCAATTATGGTGGCTGACGTTCGCCATGTTGCTCTTCAGTTTTTTCTGGAATGCTACCTTGCCGCAATTTGAGGCGATGACCTTAAATCATCTGGGTGATGATACGCATAACTACAGCATGATCCGGTTATGGGGATCATTGGGTTTTATTGTTTTAGTGGTATTGATGGGTGACCTGCTGGAAACCTATGATGCTGACATCATCCCGGTAGTGGTTTTGATGACCTTTGTGGTTATCTTAGTCAGCAGTTTTATGGTGCCGGAAAAACTCAACAAGCCGCATAGTGAACACTCTCCAATCTGGCACGTTATAAAACAGCCAAAGGTAATGGCGTTTCTGGTGGTCTGTTTTTTAATGTTATGTGGTCATGGGCCGTATTACACATTTTATACCATCTATCTGCAAGAGCAGGGTTATAGCTCATACATGATCGGCGTTTTGTGGGCGGTAGGTGTGCTAGCCGAAGTCATTATCTTTTTATTGATGCATCGCCTGTTACCAATTTTTGGCGCGCGAAATTTACTTATTTTTACCTTGCTGCTGACAATAATACGCTGGTTATTAATAGGTTTTTATGTCGATAGTCTGTCCATGCTTTTCCTTGCGCAGCTGATACACGCTTTTTCCTTTGGTGTATTTCATGCCGTAGGAATTGCCTTGGTACACGAATATTTTACCGGCAGTCATCAGGGTAGAGGGCAGGCACTATATTCCAGTGTTAGCTTTGGTGCAGGTGTCGCGGTTGGTAGTTTAGTGAGTGGTTTATTATGGGATCAATATGGTGCCACGGTATTATTTATTTTTGCTTCAGCCTGCACTCTGCTGGCATTAGCCATCGTCTGGCGTTTTGTTGAAATCCCTGAAAAAGCGCACGTTTAGTTCTATCTACGTTCAATAAAACCCGCCTGTAAATCCACATTGTCAATGAGCATGAAAAAAAGAAAGAATTGCGTAAGCGGTTTGCACAATTTCAGAAAATGCCAGCGGATCAGCGCAGTGCTTTGCGAAAAAAACACCAATGGTTTAAAAGTCTGCCTGCCAGTCAACGTATGAAACTACGGCAGCGCTGGAAAGATATGCCACCGGAGAAGAGGCAGCGCATGCGACAACGTGTTAACAATATGACGCTAGACCAGCGTCGATCCTACAAACAAAAATTGAGAGATCAACACAAACAAAATACGTTGACTCGCTAAGGTTCCCTAGGTGCTTTTAAGTTTCTCCAAGCTTATCTAGCAAGGCAGATGCCGCGTTAGATAAAGTGCGTGATGCGTGTAATAAAACGCCCAGTTGCCTTTCCATTTTCACACCTCTTATTTTTAAACAGTGTAACGAATCATCAATCATCGATTCCGGTAAAACGCCCCAGCCCAGATTGTTTTGCACCATGGCTTTGATGGTTTCCAAGTAATTCGATTCCATTATTATTTTAATGTCACTGCCAAGCTTTAAAGCGTCATCAATTATTTCGCGGGTATGGGTGTTGTGTGACTGAATCAATACGCCATGCTGGACTAATTGCTTTTTGTTTACCGAGGTTTGTTTCGCCAGTGGATGATCTTTTGCAACCACGCATTGCATCTGGTCGGTCCATATTGGAATTGTTGAGAAAGGCTTTTCGATAGTGTCCGGCAGGGTGATTAAGGCGAGTTCAATATCGCCTTTTAGTATTAGTGCTGCCGCCTGTTCCGAGTCCATAAACTGTATGTCGAGTTCTACTTCAGGAAACTGTTTTGTGTAACGTTGCAATATAGGCGGTAGGCGATGTAGACCGATGTGGTGACTGGTGCCAAAATGCAGTTGACCGCTGACGGTGGTTCGCAGTGCGCTGATAATGCGTTTGCTCTCATCCAGTTCTGCCAGTATCCGCAGATAACTGGGAATCAGGGATTCGCCTGCTTGTGTCAGTTGTACCTCTTTTCCTAAGCGGTGGAACAATTGGCAGTTCAGCGATGTTTCCAAGGTAGAGATTCGTTTACTGACGGCGGGTTGGGTAAGGAATAGTTTTTCGCCAGCGCGTGAAAAAGATCGCGTTTCTGCCACCATTAAAAAAGCCCGTATATTCTGTATATCCATAAAGCCATTATATTCTTAATATAGCTAAAAGTAATGAATAATATAAAAATTATGAATTTGTTTTATAAGTAATAAAGCCGTATCCTTACATCATACAAAAGGCTCTTTGCGCGATAAATTATCGGCAAATAATCATGGGCGAAAATTGTGAGCAAAAATTATGAATACGGCTAAAACACTTTACGATAAATTATGGCACGAGCATGTGGTACGAAGTGAGCAAGGCGGCACCGCTTTGTTGTATATCGATCGTCATCTGGTGCATGAGGTAACGTCACCACAGGCGTTTGAAGGTTTGCGCATTGCTGGTCGTAAACCCTGGCGCGGTAGTTCTATTGTCGCCGTGCCAGACCATAATGTACCGACCACTGATCGTAGCATGGGCATTATTGATCCAGTGGCAAGATTACAGGTTGAAACATTAGGTGACAATTGCAAAGAGTTCGGCCTTACTGAATTTGACATGTCCGATGTGCGCCAAGGTATAGTGCATGTCATCGGTCCAGAGCAGGGCGCAACGTTGCCTGGCATGACGGTGGTTTGCGGCGATTCACATACCTCGACCCATGGTGCCTTTGGCGCATTGGCTTTTGGCATTGGTACCTCGGAAGTAGAACACGTGCTGGCTACACAATGCCTGATGCAAAATAAAAGTAAAAACATGCGGGTATCCGTTGATGGAGAAGTGCGACCGGGTGTAACAGCGAAAGATATTGTGTTGGCGATTATTGGTGAGCTTGGCACTGCGGGCGGCACCGGTTGCGCCATCGAATTTGCTGGCGATGCTATTCGCGCGTTATCCATAGAAGGTCGCATGACGGTTTGCAATATGGCGATTGAAGCCGGTGCGCGTGCTGGCATGGTGGCGGTTGATCAGACCACAATCGATTATGTTATTGGCAGGCCGTATTCCCCCACCGGTGATACACTGGAAAAAGCCAAGAATCACTGGTTAACGCTGACCACAGACGAAGGCGCATTGTTTGATAAGGAAATTCACCTCAACGCCGCTGATATTAAACCGCAGGTAACCTGGGGCACTTCGCCAGAAATGGTGGTTGCTATTGATTCGCAAGTGCCCAACCCAGATGATGAAATGGATACAGTCAAAGCCGATGGTATGCGTAAAGCATTAGTTTATATGGGGCTTGAGGCTGGTACGCCAATCAAGGAAATAAGCTTGGATAAAATATTTATTGGTTCCTGCACAAACTCTCGCATTGAAGACTTGCGTGATGCTGCAAAAATTGCGCAAGGCAAACAGGTGGCAAGCAATATTAAACTGGCGATGGTGGTACCGGGTTCTGGTCTAGTAAAAAAACAAGCAGAAGACGAAGGTCTGGATAAGATTTTTATCGCAGCCGGATTTGAATGGCGCGAGCCAGGATGTTCGATGTGTCTGGCGATGAACGCCGACCGTCTGGAACCCGGTGAACGCTGTGCATCAACATCGAACCGTAATTTTGAAGGCCGGCAAGGGCAGGGTGGACGTACCCATTTGGTCAGCCCGGCGATGGCCTCCGCCGCTGCGATTAATGGTCACTTTGCTGATATTAAAAATTAGTGCGGAATAAAATTTTTATTTGAAATTTTTTTATGCGCTAAATTTATTGTGCAAGAAATTCAACGAAATATTAAAACAAAGAAATATTAATATGCAATCATTTACCCAACATACTGGAATCATCGCACCACTTGATCGACCCAATGTCGATACCGATGCGATAATTCCCAAGCAGTTTTTAAAATCAATCAAACGCTCAGGTTTTGGCCCTAATGCATTTGATGACTGGCGTTACCTCGATGAAGGCGGTCCCGATATTGGAAACGCTGGTCGCAAAATAAACCCCGATTTTATTTTAAACCAGCCACCCTTTGATGCCGCAACTGTTTTGCTGGCACGTGAGAATTTTGGTTGCGGCTCCTCTCGTGAACATGCGGTTTGGGCGCTGGATGATTTTGGCTTTCGCGCAGTGTTGGCACCCAGTTTTGCCGACATATTTTTTAACAATAGTTTTAAAAACGGTTTGTTGCCCATAGTGCTAGATGCAAACGTGGTTGATGATTTATTCAAACGGGTAGCGGCAAATCATGGCTTAGAAATTTCCATTGATCTTGACGCGCAAACGGTTAGTTGTGAAGGTGAAATACTGGCTAAATTTGACATCGACGATTTTCGCAAACACTGCATGTTAAAGGGTTTGGATGATATCGCTTTAACACTGCAACACGCAGATGAAATTAAGGCCTACGAAGAAAAAAGAAAACTTAATGCGCCGTGGTTATTTTGAAATAGACTTTGAATTTATTGTTCCAGTACGCTAGTTAAAACTATGCACTTTCAGTGCAAGGCTTTAGCTGCTACACAATTAAAATTAGACACAGAGACCACAGAGGTCACAGAGAAAAGCAAACAGATTTGAATAAAACTCTGTGACCTCTGTGGTCTCTGTGTCGAAAAAAATTGTAGTGCATGTTCTGGTGACTAAAATACAGGATAATGTTAGCTTTAAAGACACAATCCACAGCGACTTTTAGTCGCTATTAATCCAACCTATGTACTTTCAGTGCATAGTCGTTGATTTGCGGAAGATAATTGTTTTTTAGTTTGACGTATAATTATCCCGCGTTTTGCGAGATATTTTTTAGAGATGAAAGTATGAGTTTAAAAATTGCAGTAATGCCGGGTGATGGCATTGGAATAGAAATTGTTGCCGAAGCGGTGAAAGTGCTAAACCACTTCAAAGATAACGGTCGGCTCGATATTGAGTTAAATGAAGCGCCCGTGGGTGGTGCCGGTTACGATGCAGCAGGTAAACCGCTACCCGAAGAGACGCTGGCACTGGCACGCGCTTCTGACGCAATTTTATTTGGAGCGATTGGTGGCCCACAATATGACGGCTTGGCGCGTGAACTTCGCCCCGAACGTGGTTTGCTGGCTTTACGTTCGGAGTTGGAATTATTTGCCAATTTACGGCCGGCAATTTTGTACCCGCAATTGGCAGATGCTTCTTCTTTAAAGTCAGAAGTAGTATCCGGTCTGGATATTATGATTGTGCGTGAGTTAACCGGTGGCATTTATTTTGGTGAGCCACGCGGCATAGAAACTGATGCATCAGGAGAGCGTAAAGGTTTTAATACCTTGGTCTATAAAGAAAGTGAAATAGATCGTATCAGCCGAGTGGCTTTTGATATTGCCATGAAACGTGGCAAACGTTTATGCTCGGTTGATAAAGCCAATGTGCTGGAAGTATCTGAATTGTGGCGTGAAGTGGTAACAACAACCGCAAATGATTATCCCGAAGTTGAATTGAGCCACATGTATGTCGATAACGCCGCCATGCAATTAGTTAAATGGCCGAAGCAGTTTGATGTGATGGTAACGAAAAACATGTTTGGCGATATTTTATCGGATACCGCCGCCATGCTAACCGGCTCCATCGGTATGTTGCCATCGGCATCGCTGGACGCAAATTCAAAAGGCATGTACGAACCCATTCACGGTTCTGCACCCGACATCGCTGGCAAGGGTGTTGCTAATCCACTAGCCACAATTTTGTCAGTGGCGATGATGTTGCGTTACAGTCTAAACCATGCCGAACTTGCCGATGAGATTGATGCTGCCGTTGGTAAAGTTTTAGACAGAGGCTTGCGTACGCCAGATATTATGGCTGAAGGTTGCAAAGAAGTAGGCACTGTTGAAATGGGCGAGGCGGTTCTAGCTGAACTGTAAAAACATTTTTAGCCGCGAACAACGCAAAGTACGCGAACAAAAACAAAAATAAATTTTTAATTTTGCGTCTTTTGCGTTCTTCGCGGCATAAACAATTTTAATTTTTAAGTGAAAAAAGTTATGAGTAAAAAATATAATGTTGCAGTAGTCGGTGCCACCGGTGCCGTTGGTGAAGCCATGTTGTCAATACTGGCAGAACGCAAGTTTCCTGTCGGTGAAGTTTATGCTTTGGCAAGCAGCCGTTCTGCCGGTAAACGGGTAGAGTTCGGAGAGAAAAATTTGGTGGTGCAGGATTTGGATAAGTTCGATTTTTCCAAAGTACAGATAGGTTTGTTTTCGGCCGGCGCTTCTATTTCAGAAAAATATGCGCCCATCGCCGTTGAAGCGGGTTGTGTGGTTATCGATAATACTTCGCAATTTCGCTACGATGATGACATTCCACTGGTGGTACCTGAGGTGAATCCGCACGCAATTGCTAATCATAAAACGCGCGGTATTATTGCCAATCCTAATTGTTCCACCATTCAAATGTTGGTCGCACTAAAGCCGATTTATGATGCAGTGGGTATCGAGCGTATTAATGTTGCCACCTATCAAGCGGTATCCGGCACCGGTAAAGACGCCATAGAAGAACTGGCGGGGCAGACTGCTCGTTTGTTAAATGCCAAAGAATTGAAATGTGAAGTTTATCCAAAACAAATTGCCTTTAATGTATTGCCGCAGATTGACGTTTTCATGGACAACGGTTACACCAAGGAAGAAATGAAAATGGTGTGGGAAACACGCAAGATTTTTGAAGATGAAGCCATTATGGTGAACCCGACGGCAGTGCGTGTGCCAGTTTTCTATGGCCATTCTGAAGCGGTTCATATAGAAACCCGCGATAAAATCAGTGCGGAAGAAGCCACCGAGCTACTGAAAAAAGCACCAGGTGTTGAAGTGCTTGATGAGCGTAAAGATGGTGGTTACCCGACCGCGGTTACTGAGGGCGCAAACCATGATGCCACCTACGTGGGTCGTATTCGTGAGGACATTTCACATGCGCGTGGTCTGGATATGTGGGTAGTGTCCGATAACGTTCGCAAAGGTGCGGCATTAAATAGCGTACAAATTGCCGAGATTTTGATAAAACAGTATTTATAACCTATAGTTGTCTTTGCATAGTTAAAGTACATTATTGAAATCAGGCTATTTAAGGCTGAAAAATAAGAATAAATCGTGGTTGATAACGGCTTTTTTGGCATGCAGTGCCGATTAGAAAGCCGTTAGCGACGGGATGAAAAGGGGATCACCAGTGCGTAAATTGCCAACTCGTAAATTGCTCGTGGCCGTTGTGGCCGGGGCACTATTTCTGCCGACTACCGCTCTCACATTGGGCTTGGGCGAAATTGAGGTTAACTCGGGGCTTAATCAGAAGTTAAAAGCCGAGATAGAATTATTATCTGCAACACCGGAAGAAACGGAAAACATCATAGTGAAACTTGCATCGCGCAAGGAGTTTACCCGTGCAGGCTTGGATCGCCCTTTCCTACTCAATGACCTTCGCTTTCGTTCTGAAGTCATCGATGGTGTTGCTCAGATTATGGTTTCCTCTGGTAACCCTATTCGTGAACCGTTTTTAAATTTTCTGGTAGAAATTGACTGGCCAAATGGTCACTTGATTCGTGAATACACCATTCTGCTGGATCCGCCGGTTTTTATGACGCAGCAGCCAACTGCTGCGACTAATCAGAGTAGCGCTCAGAACACGGCATCGTATCGACCGGCTTCTGCTGCCAGCAATAATGTCGTTCCCGTGGTTACTTCTGGCGTTAGTTTTTCCCCGCGCCCGAATGCAACGGCGAGTGCCGGCTCAGCACCAGTACCGCAAGTTGCTGCGCCGCAAACGGCAACAACGAACACCCCTGCCTATATCCCTGCACCTTATGTTCAGCAACAGGCAAACTTTAACAAACCACCCAATTCATACCGCATCAAACAAGGTGATACCGCGTGGAGCTTGGCCGATGCAATGCGCCCCGACCAGAGCATCAGCGTTGAGCAAATGATGATTGCCATGCTACGCTCAAATCCTGGGTCTTTTATAGACGACAACATTAACGGCCTAAAACGCGGTTTTATCTTACGGGTGCCAGATTACGACCAAATTGTTTCGGTAAATCAGGAAGATGCGCGTGCTTTAGTGCGTGAGCAGGCTGCCTTATGGCGGCAGTATCAGCAAGCACATGCGGGTGGTCAACCGACTTCCGCTATGCCTGATGATGATACCGGCACGGCATACAACGATGATGGTACGGCAGTCACCACTGGTGATGACGCATATTTGGAAATAGTGAGTGCGGGTACTGGCAGCTCTACTTTGAGTGGCAAAGATCCTACGCAGATGACATCAACAGAGCTACGCGCAGAACTGGCATTTGCGCGTGAACGTGTAGAAACCGAACGTGTAGAAAAAGAAGCGTTACGACAACGAATTGATTCTCTCGAGCAAAATATCGGCAAGATGAAAGGGATGCTTTCCATCGAGGATGAACAACTTGCCGGTATTGGGCAAGTGGGCATGGTAGATGAGCACGCAGTAGATGAACGCATAGTCACAGAAGGTGAAATGCTGGAAGCGGGCATGAGTGATTCGGAAATGACTGAATCAGAAATGACCGAATCGATAGCAGAAACGGATGACATGCTAGCGGAACAACATCTGGACGATGCGATTACTGAAGAAGCAGATGGTGAAGCAACTGAAGATGAAATCGCCCTGTTCCTTGATGAAACATCGGCTGAAGAAAGCAGCAGCGAGATGGATCTGGCAGGCACTGATATGCATGGGCAAACTGCTACAAATGACAGCAGTACACAACAACCCCCAATCGCTACACAGCCACCAGCCGACCCGCTTTCTAAATTATTGAGTGATCCGATGATGCTTGCCGCCGCAGGTGGTGGTTTACTATTGCTTTTGGCATTGCTTGGTTTGATTATTAAAAAACGCCGCGCAGCAGCAAAGGAGTCTGAAGCCGATTTATCTGAAGCAGCCGGTGCTGATGATCTTGAAAGCCTGGCAGATGATCTGGCAGCAGAAACGGCGGGTACCGAATCAGAGTCAGCAGGTGATGGAAAAGCCGGCGCGGAAAGTTTTGATTCAGATTCAACCATGATTCTGGACGGAGCAGAAGACACCGTTCTTGTGGAAGAAGATGTAACGGAACTTGCCGATGAGGAAGAAGCGCGTGATGACGTGATCGCCGAAGCGGATGTATATCTGGCTTATGGTATTTACCAGCAGGCAGAAGAATTACTCACGCAGGCAATCAGTGACAACCCAGAACGTGATGATTATCGTGTAAAACTGGCAGAAACACACTATGCCAGCAAAAATTCTGACGCATTTGTTGAAGTCGCCACAGACATTAAATCTCGTGCCGGAGACGAAATTACCCCGGCATGGAAAAAAGTAATGGTAATGGGACAGGACCTATGTGCTGATAATGCCTTGTTCCAGGGCAGCATGGTGGGCGGTCTGGATCTTGACGCATTGTCACCTAAAGCCCCGGAGATGGATTTTGATTTGGGTCTGGATGACGCCACAGGTGACGCAACGCCGGATCTTGATTTAAGCCTGGATGAAGAACCCTTAGAGCTTCCAGAAATGGAACTACCGGAAATAGACGACGTAGGCGATAAGACACAGGCAACTGACAAAGATACTGCCACTGACGAAATAGAATTTGATTTAAGCGATGCCGAGGCAGTAGAAGAGGCCGCGCCGGTAGAAGATGAATTCTCCTTGGACATAGACGCCTCTGAACTGGATATCGACACTCGTGACGAGCAGCCTGTAGACAGTAAAGACAAAGACGTACTGGACGATGAGGTTCTGAGCGATGAGATGCTGGATGTTGATGATATCGATCTTGACTTTGGTCTCGACGATGAAGTAGATACAGCGCCGAAAACGGAAACAGCCGTAACTAGCGATGACATTCTTGATGAAACCGTTGCTATCGATCTGAGCGAAGAAGCCGAATCAATGGACTTTAATCTGGACGATGACATCGTGGACGAAGCGCCAGTAGCAGTTGTCGATGACGCAGATGACGATGATTTTGACTTATCCAGCCTGGACGATGTTGACGAAATAAACACAAAGTTGGATTTAGCACGCGCCTACCTCGACATGGGTGACCATGAAGGAACCCGCGGTATTCTCGAAGAAGTGCTGGCAGAAGGCAGTGACGAGCAAAAACAGGAAGCCAATGAGTTGATGGCAAAGCTGGACTAGAAGGCAGTGAATAGTTAACAGTGAATAGTTTGCTTTGCGCCAGCCTGGAATCAGGCTGGCGTTTTTTATGGTTGTCTGTTTATGACACTTAACGGAAGTTGGCAGTAGGCAGTCGTCAGTTAAAAACAAAAAAGACCACAATGCCGCTGCACAAGCGATGTTTTTGCTTTTTCTGCCAACTGATAACTGCCTACTGCCAACTTCTCTTTTTCTCGTTCCCACGCTCCCGCGTGGTAACGCATACCTGAGCTAATGGCAAG
>CAZYYW010000017.1:0-30683 GCA_964651445.1 uncultured Thiotrichaceae bacterium | reverse complement strand
TTTCAACAAGAAGCCATACTGCATTGCTCAGTGTGTATCAGATTTCGTATGTTAGCGGATACTGTTATCTGACCCCGGTTTTGCAAATCACAACGGATGAATAAGGTACAGCTCATCAACGTGCAGTGTAACCGACTAAGGTCTATCTCCAAATCACAACTAAGTACGACTGGTACGAATATCCTGTTAATCGGTTCAGGCTGCAAATTTCACCACTTCAATTTCCGCATTATGTCGTACGGCTTCTTCACCTAGTTTTAGCACAGAAGCACTCACGTCTTCCGAAAGGTAATATTCACCACAATTTTCACAGACCTGTGCGGGTACATCTTTAATGACTATTGTGGTTTGTTCTCGATGCAGCGTAACAGTGACGTGACCTGACTCGGTTTCACCATTTCTGCAAATTACACATTTCATCATTGTATCCTCGTTTTAAAATCATCACCCCACAGGCGACTGTCAGGAATATAAGCCGTCACCACATAACAAGCATAGTCTTTTTTATCTCTGGCGACTACTACATGCACGGGTAAACCGTGATAAATATAAAGCAGCAGACGGCTTGGATAGGGCTGGTCATCCGGGTATTCAATAATAGTTCCACCAAGGTTAATCGCAGTGATAACAGCATTATGGTTTAGCTTACGCTCAAACATTCGTGTTATGGCGTGACTGCTTATTTGTATGGTACTGCACTTCATTTTATATATCGGTTTGCAACTTTCATTTTTTAGCCTCTGCAATTTTCAACTTAACTTCCTTTTTCTTGGTATTTAAGTACATCACTACCAATTTCCCCAGAGATAGTTATTTTTATAACCAAAAAAAAAGAAATTTCGCTGACTACCTTTTCCACCTTTATTCGTAATAACCGGATTATTCTAACATTGAGATTAATTCACGTATCTTCCTTGGCATGCAAACATAAGACCACAATAGTACTATATGTCAAGCATGTTGATGCTGACAACCCGCTGATATATTATTACCTCACTAAATCTAGGAAAACAGATGTCAACAAAGACACGTTAATATGGTTAAATCTACGGATGAAATCCGACTCAAACGATAATGTGTTTTCTGTCAGCACACTGAACCGCTCTGTTTCCGCACTATTGGAACAGGAATATGGCTGGATATGGGTTGAAGGTGAAATTTCTAATCTGGCGCAACCTGGGTCTGGGCATATTTACTTCAGTCTGAAAGACCACTCTGCGCAAGTCAGTTGTGCCATGTTTAAAGGTCGAAACCGAAGTCTAAAGTTCCAGCCAGAAAACGGTAATCAGGTTCTGGTTCGCGCCAAAGTCAGCCTGTACCAGCCACGCGGCAATTACCAGTTAATTGTTGATCGCATGGAAGAAGCCGGTGATGGTGCACTGCGTCATCAGTTCGAGCAATTGAAAATAAAGCTTGCTGGCGAAGGTTTGTTTGATGAAGACCGCAAGCGAGCAATACCCGAATTGCCCACAGGCATCGCTATTATCACCTCGCGCTCTGGCGCTGCCATTCATGATGTTTTAAGTGTCATTAACAGGCGTTTTCCTTCTATTCCGGTAAAGCTGTTACCCGTGCCCGTTCAAGGTAACGAAGCTGCACCCGCTATTTGTAAGGCGCTGCAAGCAATAGACTTGGCGGTGTCCGCTGGCACGCTTGATTGTGATGTTATTCTGTTGGTACGTGGCGGTGGCTCGCTGGAAGACCTGTGGTCATTCAATGAAGAAAGTGTGGCACGCGCCATTGATAGCTGTCAAATACCGGTCGTTAGTGGTGTCGGCCATGAGGTGGACGTTACCATTGCCGACTATGTTGCCGACGTTCGTGCAGCAACGCCAACCGCGGCGGCTGAAACCGTTACCCCTGATCAGACTTCCTGGTTGCAGTCGTTTGACTGGCATCAACATCGTTTGCAACAATTACTCGACAGCAAGCTCGAACGCAATCGGGAAAAAACGCTTTGGTTACACCGGCGCTTACAGCAGCAACATCCGAATACACAACTGGCACACTCAAAGCAACGTTGCGATGAACTCATCAAACGGTTAAAACGCGCCAGCCTTGCCACGCTTGATTTCCATCACAGTAAAATGACTGCACTGAACGCAAAACTCAGCGCACAAAACCCAGGTTTACTGCTCCAACAGCAACGACAAACCGCGCAGTATCTCAGTGCAAGGCTACAACGCGCAACACTCAATTTATTAGCACAAAAAAAATCGCAACTGGGCAATACTGCCAGAACGCTGAATATGGTCAGCCCACTAAAAACACTGGAACGCGGTTATTCGATAACATTGGATAGTCAAGGCTCCCCCATTGTTTCTATTGAGCAACTAAAAGTGAATGATACAATTGAAACCCGTCTGTTTAACGGCAGTATTATCAGCCATGTGGAAACCTGCATTGAAAGCGATAACTAAAACTTTTTTTACACATAGCGCGATATTTTTTACGCTGTTTTTTCTACCGCTGCAAAATATCAGTGCCGCTGATGCAATTAAAGTAAAAACCTCTCCCTATAATGAAATAAAAATAAATCTGAATCATTCACTAGGGGCAGTTGTTCCTGCTGAAAACAGCAGTAATTTAAGCGCTCAGATTAGCGCACTAATACAACAGTTTCACGTTGATACCGGATTCAAGGTAAAAAAAGGCGAGCTGCTGGTCACTCTGAATTGCCGCGAAAACCACTTAAAACTAGAACAATCGAAAGCAAATCTAAAAGCTAAAAAAGCACAACTGGAAAATGCAAAATACCAATTTAACCAGGCAAAAAAATTAAGTAAAAAAGGCAGCATATCAAAGGAAATCTATAACCAGCGCAAAGCAGACGAAAGTCGTTTAAATGCCGATGTTGAACATAGAAAAGCGTCCATATCGCTGGCACAGATAAATGTAGATCGCTGCCAGATAAAAGCACCGTTTAGCGGCTATATTACCCACCGCAGTGCCAGCATTGGTGAGCTTACACAAGTCGGTACGGTATTATTAAAACTAGTATCAATAAGCAATGATGTTGTTGAAGTAAAAGTGAACAGTCGCCTATTAAACAGTTTTACTCAAGGACAAAAACATCAGTTTGTATTTGATGATAAAACATACGCACTGCAGATTAAGCATATTGTCTCGGTATTGGATAGCGCATCACGCAACCATATTGCACGCTTAAATTTTATCGACAAACACGCTGTTACCGGCAGCGTTGGCAAAATTACCTGGCAGGAAACCCGCGCTGCCATCCCTGCCCGCTACATCGTTTTACGCGACAATAAGCTGGGGGTTTTTATTGCAGAAAATGGCCGCGCAAAATTTATCGAAATAAAAAACGCGCTGAAAGGACAAGCGGCATTTATCGAACTTGATAACCATGTACAGATTATTACTCAGGGTCGATTTAATGTGAAACACGGCGACGCGATTCAGTTAGACAGTAGAAAACTTTGAACTCAACCACTATGCACTATAAAGTGCATAGGTTGATTTAACAGCGACTGAAAGTCGCTTAGGCTACCTTTGATTTTCTATAGAACATTGTTCGTAGCATTGCTCTACTTTTGTTCTAACCCTTTTTAGTTTTTGACACAGAGACCACGGAGCACACAGAGCAGAGTAGAACAATTCAATTTATTTACTCTGTGACCTTTGTGGTCTCTGTGTCAAAATCTTTTATGTGTAGCAGCTAAAGTCTTGCACTTAATGTGCATAGTTTTAACTAGCGTACTGAGACAATAAACACACTTTTTATAATTTATCAAAGGCGCTCCACGTTTAGAAACGAATGTTTAGACGATTTATTGAAAATCATGTGCTGGCCAATCTGGTCTTTATTCTGGTGTTAATTCTTGGCACCATTAGTTACTTAACGCTGCCAAGAGAAAAAGACCCCTCGATAAATTTCAACTGGATTCAGATAACGACCAGCCTGCCCGGTGCCTCCGCAATTGATGTTGAAAAACGTGTAACCGATCCGCTTGAGGAGGTTATCCGCAGTATCTCTGACATTAAATTTGTTTCCAGTAACAGTCGAGAAGGCGTCTCAAATATTCTGATTCGCTTTAACGAACTGTCCGAACGTCTGTTTGATAAACGCATTGCAGACCTGCGCCGTGAAATTCAGAATAAACAAAACGAACTACCCGATGCCGCAAACGATCCTTTTATTTTTGAAATAACCACTGACAATGCCTACCCAACTGCATCATTAGTAGCCGTGTCAGTTGCCAATGATGAAAATCTTCGCGTCCAGTCTGAGCGTTTAAAAAAGTTACTGGAAAACATTAAAGGTATCGATCGGGTAATGACCACTGCCTTAAATGATCCTGAATTACAGGTGTTTTTCGACCCGCAAAAACTACAACATTACGGCATTAAACCCAGTGACCTAGCGGATACCATCCGCAGCTATTATCAGGATACATCGGCGGGTAATTTAACAGTACAGTCTGAAGACTGGTTTATTCGTTTATCAGGCACCAATGCCTCACCTCGCGCACTTGCCCGTTTACCGGTGCTTACCGCACAGGGCGAAGTACCGTTAAGTGAGATTGCAGAAATCAAACGTGGTCAGGAAAAAGCCAAGCAGCTAGTTAGATATAACGATAACGCCGCCATCCTTTTTGCTATCACAAAAAAATCAAAAGCCAATACACTGGATTTAGTTGAACGTCTTAACGAGTTTATTACACAACGCAATATGTACAGTGATAACACCGGCATACACCTTGTATTAATCGATGACGCAACAGAGATTACCCGAAAATCAATAAACGTAATGCAAACCAATGCACTGGTAGGCCTGTTTTTTGTGCTGCTGGTTACCTGGATTTTTCTCGGTATTAAAATTGCTTTTCTAACCAGTATTGGCATCCCCTTCATATTAGCCGGAACTTTCTGGGTTATCAGCTTGAGCGGCCAAAGCCTGAACATTATGGTACTGCTGGGCGTGGTTATTTCACTGGGTATGTTGGTGGATGATGCAGTGGTGGTAGCCGAAGCCATTTATCACCGTCTGGCAAGAGGCGCTGACCGTATGCAAGCCAGTATTGATGCCTTAAACGAAGTGGCAATGCCCGTTACCACCGCGGTATTAACCACCATGTCTGCCTTTTTACCACTGGTTCTAATGCCCGGTATTATGGGCGACTTTATGATGGTCGTGCCTTTGGTGGTATCTATCGGTCTAGCGATCAGCTTGATTGAAGCCTTCTGGATGTTACCGGCGCACATCGTCGCCATGAAAACAGATTTTAGTAAACCCTCAAAAATGCAAATTTGGCGGTTAAAGTTTACCCACCGTATACAGATTTTTTACATCCGCAATTTAATTAAAGTCATGCGCTATCCCAAACGCGCAATGGTTCTTATCGTGCTGCCGTTTGTACTGGCACTATCCGCCATTTCTGCCGAAATGGTTGAAATGGATTTTTTTGCCAGCGACCCCATTCGTAAATTTTATATCAACATTGAAATGCCGGCAGGTACCACACTGGATGAAACGCTTGCCACCACATTGCAAATTGAAAATAAGGCGCGAAACTTGTTAAGTGATGACGAAACACGCGCACTGGTGAGTTATGCCGGGCAAATGTTTACCGAAACAGAACCTTTCTTCGGTAACAACTATGGTCAGATTATGGTCAGTCTGAAACCAGACAACAACGATGATTTTCGCCATGTTGACAATGTACTGGATAGCTTTCGCGATGCTATAACGGATTACCCAGGGCCGCGCAACATATCTTTTTTCCGGCTCGCCGGAGGCCCACCGACTGCCAAACCTATCAGCATAAAAGTACGCGGTGATGACTTGGCACAAATTCAAACGGCTGCCAATGCCTTAAAAGAAATACTGTACAGCATCTCCGCGGTTAAGGATGTTAGCGACGACTCGTCTACCGGACGCAATGAACTTAATCTGGTATTCAATAGCTTCGCCATTCAAAACAGTGGCCTGACACCTGCCGACATCGCTCTTAATCTACGTTTGCTAGTCGATGGTGAAATTGTCGCCTCGATGCAACACAGAGGTGAAGAGCTTGAAATACGGGTAAAAGCCATCGCGCAAGAAAGACACAGTGTACAAACCATCCTGTATACCCAAATTGTTCTACCCGATGGCAGTATTCGCCCATTGTCCTATTTTCTCGACGATGAAGTCGCCGCCGGCCCGGGGAACATTCGCCATTATAATTATCGCCGGGCAATTACCGTAGAAGCCGACTTAGACACATCACTGATGAACACCGTTGAGGTGAACGATCTAATTAAACAACGCTGGTCGGATATCTCACACCTATACAGCGAAAACGATCTAAACTTTAGCGGCCAGTTGGACGACATTAATGAAAGCATCAATGCGATGTTTATTCTGCTGTTATTTGGTGTTTTACTGATTTACGCCATTTTAGGCACTCAGTTCAAAAGCTATTTCCAACCGCTGATTATTTTATCAACCGTGCCGATGGCTTTTACCGGTGTCACTTTAGGCTTACTCATCACCAACAATCCGCTCAGTTTATACACCTTGTACGGCGTGGTAGCACTTGCCGGTATTGCAGTAAATGCGGCTATCGTGCTTATTTCTGCTGCCAATTCCCGCTTACAGGACGGCATGAGCATTACCCATGCCACCATTTACGCCGCTCGACGACGGGTGATTCCGATTTTAATCACCACCTTAACCACCATTGCCGGTTTATCCTCGCTGGCACTGGGGCTGGGCGGTGAGTCACTAATATGGGGGCCGGTTGCCACCGCCATCGTCTGGGGACTGGCTTTTTCCAGCTTGCTGACACTGTTTGCCATACCCTTAATATTCCGTATTTTTGTCAGTGAGCCGAAGACGATACCCTGAGTTTTAGACCTTATACAGGCGCAAGCAACTATTTTCACAAAAAGCTGGAAAAACCGCTGGTTTACCACAGAGAATGGTTTATTCTATATATTTGCACTATATATTTGCATTGGGTGATAGAAATGTGGTAAAAAGTCGCTCGCAAAATTTATACACAAACAAAAATTAATTAACTCATTGATTTTGTTCATATTTGGAGTTTTAAATGGCAAATACAGCGCCAACCGAAAATCACACTTTCAAACCTTATAAAGAAAAAAAGGGTGAGGAATACATGGCTGAAGGGCAAATAGTGCACTTCACTGAAATATTGGATAATTGGAAAGCCGAACTGATGTCGGAAGTTGATCGCACTGTCGATCATATGAAGGACGAAGCAGCTAACTTTCCTGACCCTGCCGACCGTGCAACCCAGGAAGAAGAATTCAGCCTGGAACTGCGTACCCGTGACCGTGAACGCAAACTCATCAAGAAAATTGATGATACGCTGGCGCAGATCAGCAGCGGTGAGTACGGCTACTGCGAGACCTGCGGTGTGGAAATCGGCCTGCGTCGTATGGAAGCACGTCCAACCGCTACACAGTGTATCGACTGTAAAAGCCTGGATGAAATAAAAGAGCGGCAAACACGCGGTAAGTAGTAAGCCGTAACGTTAATCCGTAAAAAGCCGGTGTTCAGTGAACGCCGGCTTTTTTGTTGAAACAACTCTATCGCCGAGTTGATCGAATGAGCACTAAAAGAAGGAATGCCTGCACTAATATCATCCACCGACTATAAAGGTCGTTTTGCCCCCTCACCGACCGGTGCAGTACATTTCGGGACACTGGTTGCTGCGGTGGCAAGTTATTTACAGGCAAAAAAAAATAACGGTGAATGGCTTATTCGCATGGAAGATGTTGACACCACGCGAAAAGTCGAAGGCTCCGATAAAAATATTCTGAACACGCTTGAAGCCTTTGGTTTTGAGTGGCATGGCGAGGTGCTCTATCAGTCTGCACAAACCGAACATTATGAAATTGCTTTGGCAGAACTGATGCAGCAATCACTTGTATTCCCCTGTACCTGTTCACGAAAACTATTATCAGAAACCGGCAGCGAGATTTATCCCGGTACTTGCCGAACACATAAACTTCCCGAAAAAAAACCACACGCTTTGCGCTTGTTGGCAAAAAATACAGATATTCATTTTATTGATCGCGTGATGGGCAAACAATCACAAAAGATTAAACAGCAATGCGGTGATTTTGTTATTAAACGTCGAGATGGTTTGTTTGCCTACCAATTAGCAGTGGTGGTTGATGATGCCTTGCAGGGCATTACCGAAATTGTTCGGGGTACAGATTTACTTGATTCCACAGCATGTCAGATTTACCTGCAACAACAATTAAATTATGCCACGCCGAATTACTGCCACTTACCACTTGCCGTCGATAAACATCACAATAAAATCAGCAAATCTGAAGGCGCGGCAAAAGTTAATCATAAAAACCGAGAACAATGGCTATACAAGGCTTTGAATTTTTTAGGGCAAAACCCGCCTTCTGAGTTAATCAATACTGACATTGACAGTATCTGGCAATGGGCAATCCGCAACTGGAAAATAAGCAATGTACCCGCAAAAGACCACCAGCCAATGCCGATATAAGCCCGCCTGTCACAACAATTTTGCAGGTCTTTTCATTAGAGTTTTTGCTAAACACAGTGTATGCTAAACCACCAATTATAAATACAAAGGTAGAGGAATCGCCCGTGTCTGGCATTGAAATTAATTCTGTTTTAACCGAAAACCGCTTGTTTAAACCCAGCGCCGAATTCACTGCAAAAGCACGTTTAAAACCCGATGACCTCGCCGCCCTGCACCAGCAAGCAGAAGACGATTATGAAGGTTTTTGGGCAGAACAAGCACGAACCCACATGGACTGGCACACACCCTTTAGCATTACCTTGGATGAATCTAACGCGCCGCATTACAAATGGTTTAGCGATGGCACGATGAATGTTAGTTATAACTGTATCGACCGCCATCTGCAAAAAAATGCGGATAAAACGGCGATTATTTTTGAGGGTGAAGCCGGTGATACCCAGCACATCAGTTATCAACAACTGTATAACGAGGTCTGTCAGTTTGCCAATGCTTTAAAGGCCAAAGGTGTTAGTAAAGGTGACCGCGTGGTGATTTATATGCCGATGGTGCCAGAAGCGGTGATAGCGATGCAAGCCTGCGCCCGTATTGGCGCAATTCACTCGGTAGTCTTTGGCGGCTTTTCGGCAGAATCACTGCGTGATCGTATTGAAGATGCTCAAGCAGTGATGTTGATTACTGCCGATGGTGGTACTCGCGGCGGTAAAATTGTAGAACTCAAAGAAGCGGCTGACAAAGCACTCGCCAATGGTTGCGACTGCATTAACAATGTCATTGTATTAAAACGCAGTGCGCATGATATTAATATGCAGGATGGCCGTGACAGTTGGTGGTTCGATGCTATTGCCGATCAGGAAACGACTTGCGAGCCAGAGTGGGTCAACGCCGAAGATCCGTTGTTTTTACTGTACACCTCCGGTTCTACTGGTAAACCCAAAGGCATTCAACATTCCAGCGCAGGTTATCTACTCAATGCGGTGCTCACCAATCTGTGGGTATTCGATTTACAGGACGATGATATTTTTTGGTGTACCGCCGATGTCGGCTGGATTACCGGCCACACCTATGTGGCTTATGGCCCGCTCGCTGCGGGTTCTACCATTGTGATGTTTGAAGGTGCGCCGGTCATTCCGGATGCTGGACGCTTCTGGAAAATGGTAGAACAACATAAAGTCACTGTCTTTTATACCGCGCCTACCGCCATCCGTGCGCTGATGAAATTTGGCGATGCCTACCCCAATCAATATGATTTATCGTCACTGCGTCTGCTGGGTACTGTTGGCGAACCCATCAACCCAGAAGCCTGGATGTGGTATCACAATATTATCGGCAAACAACGCTGCCCAATAGTCGATACCTGGTGGCAAACCGAAACCGGTGCCCATGTGCTTACCCCCATCCCTGGCGTTACCGTGACTAAACCCGGTTCCTGCACCTTCGCCCTGCCCGGCATGGCAGTTGATGTGGTCAATGAGGAAGGTCAGTCAATTACCGAGGCGAACAAGGGCGGTTATCTGGTCATTACTAAACCTTGGCCGTCAATGGTCAGAACTATCTGGGGCGATGATGAACGTTATATCGACACTTATTTCTCTAAATTCGATGGCAAATATTATCTTGCCGGCGACAGTGCGCGCCGCGACGACGATGGTTATTTCTGGATTATGGGGCGTATCGACGATGTTTTAAATGTTTCCGGTCATCGCCTTGGCACTATGGAAGTCGAATCCGCACTGGTAGCACATAAGGCGGTGGTTGAAGCTGCGGTGGTTGGTCGTCCACATGAGATCAAAGGCGAAGCAATCGTCGCCTTTGTCATCTGTCTGGGAGATCGCCCAGTGGGTAGTGAGGCGGATAAAATGCTAGCAGAACTGCGCGACTGGGTGGGTGAACAAATTGGTGCCATCGCCAAACCCGATGATATTCGTTTTGCTGACGGTCTGCCGAAAACACGCTCAGGAAAAATCATGCGTCGGTTATTACGAACCATTGCTGCCGGTGAGGAGATAACATCCGATATTTCAACGCTGGAAAATGAAGCCGTGGTTGCACAGTTGCAGGGTGAAGCATAAGATTGTAATCGTCTACATTACGAGTGCTTGCGGATGAATAATTGTTGCACACAAAACCAGCCATCGAAACATTCCCTGAAATCCCATGAATGTCCAATCAATGGCAAACCATACAACAGTGTAAAACGAAAAACACTGTTACACCATATATTACAACCGTGGCGGCATACATTAGCGCAACAAAGCTATTACTTTTGTAACGACCCTGCGTGTGATGTCGTTTATTTTGGCAAGGACAACAGTGTTTTCCATAGCAATGAGTTAAGAACCCGCATCTGGCAAAAATCACCGGATGAATCGGCATTGCTGTGTTATTGCTTTGGCATAACAAAAGAATACGCTCGGAAAAATAAAAGCATTAAAACCTTCATCGCTGAGCAAACAAAAAAATCTCTCTGTGCATGTGAAACCAGCAACCCTTCTGGGCGTTGCTGTTTAAAAGATTTTGCCAAATTATGATTGCTGCCTTGCCGGCAATGTTTTGTTTACGATTGAAGATTGAAGATTAACCATGAAAAATAAAATTTTTCAGTACCTTGGTATTGAACATTACCGTGTCAGTCATGCCGAAAAATTAATTTCTGCCTTAGGTGCTTTTTTAGGTATTCTGCTGGTGTTTTACAGCAGCCGCCTGTTCTTGCCAGAAACATCGTCTTATTTAATTGTCGCCTCGATGGGCGCGTCTGCCGTTTTACTGTTTGCGGTACCGCATGGACGACTGTCCCAACCTTGGTCACTCGTTGCCGGTCACCTTGTTTCTGCGCTCATCGGTGTTAGTTGTGCAAAACTGGTGCCTGATATTTTTCTTGCCGCAGCGCTTGCAGTAGGCTTATCAGTCGGTGCCATGTATTACCTTCGTTGCATCCATCCGCCCGGTGGCGCAACCGCTTTAACAGCCGTTGTTGGCGGTAGTGCGATCATCGATATGGGGTATCTATTTGTCATAACCCCTGTGCTAATAAACGTTTTCGTGCTGCTCAGTGTTGCAGTACTTTTTAATTATTTATTTCACTGGCGCCGCTACCCTGCCTATCTGGCGCATAAAAAAAGCGCACAGGGTAAAAACAAAACAGAGCGCAACTATGGTGCCATCAGCCATGAAGATTTTGTTTATGCACTTAGTGAGTTTGAATCTTTTGTCGACATATCCGAAAACGATCTATTAAAAATTTACGACCTGGTAACACAACGCCACAAGCACACCGACCTTCAGCACCACGAATTAAAACGCGGGCATTATTACAGCAACGGTGAGTATGGCACTCTCTGGTCAGTGAGACAGATTGCCGACTGGGTAGAAACTGTAACTGACGGCGAAGAAGAACTCACCTATAAAGTTGTCGCCGGTGCTAACCGACGCAGCTCAGGTGTCATGCTCAGAAATGAATTTTCCCGCTGGGCGAAACACGAAGTCAGCCGTGATGAAGACAACTGGCGGCGTGTTGATGAGACGGCTGAATAAAATATTGCGCTGTTTTTTAAGGGTCTATGCCATAACGAGTGGGCATAAAGATATAGACACAGAGACCACAGAGGTCACAGAGCGTGTTTAAAGTTAACACGACTACTACAGCAGCAGGGTTGCTGATAAACCTCAATAGCATCAAGATTGGTGAATCTATTAAACGTTATAGACAACAACTCTGTGACCTCTGTGGTCTCTGTGTCTATAAAAAATAGATGTCTTGCCCACTTAAAATGACATAGACCCTTTTAACGACTAAAAGCGAAGTAAAAAACACATCACAGGAACTTACTACTCGTCATCACGTAAAACCGTCAATTGACAATCACCTTCAAAATCCACATTCAACAACAGTCGAATGGGTCGGCAACACACCGAGCAGTCTTCAAAATAATCCTGCCCGCTGGCAGAATCATCGATCAATACTTCAATTGATTCACCACAGTAAGGGCAGGATATTTGACGATTGAGTAGCTGCATGGGTTAATCGCGCAAGTCTAGTAAGGTCATGGTCAGCGCGGGCCAGTAAGCGATGACCACAACAGCCGCAAACAAGATCAGCATGAACGGTATGGTCGCATAATATAATTCGGTGATTGGTTTATTGAAGCGGTAGCTGGCAATAAACAGGTTCATGCCTACCGGCGGTGTGAAGTAGCCTATCTGCATGGTTGCCAGAAAAATAATACCAAAGTGTATGGGGTGAATGCCGTAACCGACCGCTATCGGCAATGTCAATGGTACGATTAGCACCAGCGCTGAAAAAATATCAAGTATCATGCCCAGTATGAGTAGGAAAATAAGCAATAGCATTAAAAAGGTAAACTGACTATCAACATGCTCACGGATAAAATCAAATAATTTCATTGGAATTTCAGCGTCAATCAAATAATTGGTGGATGCCAGTGACACCGCTAAAATAATTAATACCCCGCCCACCAATACCATAGAATCACGCATAATCTTAGGTAGTTGCTTGAATGATATTTCACGCAGAATTAACACGTCAACTATTAGTACATACATCACGGCGACGGCGGCGGCTTCTGAAACAGCAAAGTAGCCACTGTAAATACCACCTACCAGAATAACCGGCAGTGGCATTTCCCACATTGATTCACGCAGTGCAGATTTAAGTTTGCCCGCATCAAAAGCCGTGGTTGGAATTTTTTCGTCAACGGCTTTGTACATGCTCCAGGCAACCAATAAAGCCAACATCAACATACCGGGTAACAAACCCGCTACAAACAAATCATTAATCGCGACTGGTTGGTCAAGATCCATTTGCTGTGCAATGACACCATACAATATCAACGCAATAGAAGGAGGAAACAACAAACCCAGACTACCCGAGGAGGTAATTAAACCGAGATTAAAACGCTCGGAATAGCCGGCTTGTTTCATCGCAGGATACAATATAGCGCCCAGCGCAATGATGGTTGCTCCCGAAGCACCTGTCAGCGCAGTAAAGAATGCACAAGCAAAGAGCGAGACCACGGCAAGACCACCCGGCATCCACCCCAGCAAGGCATCGGTCAGTCTCACTAATCGTTCTGACGCTTTGCTTTCACCCAGTACATAACCAGCGAAGGTAAACAGAGGGATTGCGATCAATACTGGGGTATCGACAATGCGATATATCTCAATCGCGATAACAGACAAATCTATATCAGCGCCATGAAAACCAATCAACGCACTGCTGGCAATAATAGCGAACAAAGGGGCGCCCAATATTACAAGCAAGGCTAATACCAAAAATGCAACCATGATTAGTTATCACCTTCTGGCGTAATGCTACGTTGATAGGGCGAAATGATAAGCAAACCATAGCGGATAGCTATCAATGAAAAACTAACGGGAATAATTAAAGCCGTCAGCCAGGCAGGCACACCAGCAAAGGCAATGGTTTGGTACACATATTCACTGTAAACAAAACGCGATGCATGCCATGCAATCAGTAAACACACAGCCAGTGTAAACAGGTAAGCAGTGCGCTGAACATGTATCAATAGTTTTGCGGGGAAATATTTGGCAAATATATCAATTCGAATATGGTGGTCAGTACGTGTAGCCACCACCGCGCCGGCAAGCCCGACCCATAATACTAATATTCTCAGTAAGGGATCGATCCAGACAATACCTTCAGAAAAAACATTCCTGGCAATTATCTGGTATACCGCAAGCACAATCATCGTAGTAAGGATAAGTACGAGAAGACTGTCTTCGAAGGTATTAATTATTTTTATAAATTTATTATTCGTGATACTCATAATTTGGGTAAAAACGATAACACTAGTTTGGTAATAGTTATAGCCAAATTGAATGGCTGTGTTTGGGCAAAAGTGATCATCGAATAAAAACTATTTTTGCCGCGAAGAACGCAAAGGTCGCTCCTGCGCATCCTTGCGCCCGCGACATTAGTGCTATCCATGCACGTCAGCGCAAACAAAAATCTTTATATTTCTTGTTTTTTTCGCGTTTTTTGCGTTCTTCGCGGAAAATGTTTTTATCTTTTGGAGATTGAAAAAGTGTAAAAACCAGCCATTAAAATCTAGCGACTACTGTATAAACTTAGGCGCATCTTTTTTATTTACAGTCACCGCTTCGTATAAAGCTTTGTCGTAATTGTATTTTTTCAACATTTCTTTGATTACAAAATCATCAATTTTATCCCACTCTTTTTTTTCTTCATCGCTTAGCTTAATAAATTTAACACCTTGATTTATCAAAGCTTCACGCGCTGCGATGTTGTCTACTCTGTTCTGCTGGTCGATTTTTCTGTAAACATTTTTCATTGCTTCACGCACTATCGCTTGGTCCGTTTCGCTCAACTTTTTAAATACTTTTTTATCAATAATTAACATAGCGGTTAAATAATTGAGTGGCTGATCGGTTACATATTGTACGTGGGTATGCCATTGTAATGCCAAAGCACCGATCGGAGAGGTAACGATGGTATTAATAAGACCGGTCTGTAACCCTGTTAACACGTCTGATAAAGGCAGAGGTATCGGCGTTACGCCGACATAACGATAGACCGACAAGCCGACTTCATTTTTATCCGGTATCCATGATTTTCGCTGCCGTAAATCATCCAGACTGCGTATCGGTTCTTTGGACATCAGATAAGAAAAACCACCCTGAGCAAAACCAAAGTTGACGAAGCCGCTCTTCTCGATAGCTGCCGTCAGCATTGGATCGGTCGTTTTTCTTATTTCAGCGGCATCATCCAGGCTGGAAAATAAATACGGCAAACCATAGAGTGTCACATCCGGTGTGGATTGCGCCAAGGTGTTAATGGTTACCGAGGCACCATGCAACTGACCAATGCGTATTTTTCGTAAAACATTTTCATCATTGCCCATCACTCCGCCAGGATAAAATTTAAACTTTACCCGACCCTGTGTTTTTTGTTTAATCTCTTTGGCACCTGCACGCATTTGCTTCATCCAAAAAGTGCCTTCTGGTGAAAGTGTTGCGACTTTAATTGTTTTGGCAAACACCGCAGGCGCACTTACAGCCAGCAGTGTTATCGCTAAAACAATGGTGAAATTCTTGATTATATTGTTCATTTTTTATCTACATATAAAAAGTTAATGCTGGAATAGTTAGTGGCAATTCCAGTGTTTTTGTTCATTTTTTTATTCATTGCTAGTGTTTAAAAATAGTCATCGGCACTCAGCAGCAATGCTGCAGCACGTTGCTTTGCCAGTGCATTTGCCAATGCCAACTCCGGCGGCCCGGTCTCAGCGGCAATCACCTGTTGCAGTAAATTATCATGCAATTCACGGTCAAATAACATACGTGCGTATTTTTCGGCATACAGAACTTTCGCCATTTGATTATTACCCTGTGAAATTTCAATGGCACGATCAAAATGTTTTTTTGCTAAGTCGGGTTTACCGCCCAATGCTGGCGGCAGCAACGATTCCATAACGGCCATGTAAAGATGTGCATTGCCATTGCTGACAGTTTCATCTAATACCAGTACACGTTGTATACCTGCTTTTACCTTGGGTAGTTCAGCAATAGCATTCCAGTCAGCGCTATTGGCTTCAATCTGTCCGGCCCAACTACTGACAAAAACAAACAGATGTTCTGCCTGCTCGGGTTCAATGGATGCCAGTAATTCTTCGAATTCAAAATAGGGCACACTCTGAATTTCGCAGAATCGCGCGTTTCGAAGACACATGGCTCGACTGGCATATGTAAAAGCTCGATTCGCCAATGCTTTTTTGCTTTCAGTACTGTCGGTAAAACTTGAAGCATAAGCGGTATATAATTTCGCGCCTGATTCCAGTAAATCAGCATTTTCAGGATCACCTTTAATCATGCTGCTCATCAGTATTAAATAAGCGGGCAAACCTTTTTTAATGGTCTCAGGATCATCAAACGATAGGATTGTCGCCGACAAATCATCAGCAAATTCCTGTTTCGCATTGGAAATAAGATGCCCGCAGCCAGAAACACTCAAGACAAGCAACAATATGAATGATAATTTCAAATGCTGGAATTTCACTTTATACAATTCCATTCAGCTCGCAAACTCAGAAAATATTTTGATTTCAGCATACAGTTATAATTTGTTAGATGGCATAGATGTTGTGATTAATTTTGACTGGGCGTAAGGTGTATACGAAATTCTTTCATATCCAAAGAACAAGAAACGGTTTCACGAATGACGCCAAACTCATCAGGATAGATACTTATAAAATTGCACAGATAGTACCTTAATTAAGGCACAAGGTCTGCCTCCATTTATGGACAAATACCTTCACTGTTACCGATACACTGCGTACCCTTCCAGCATTTATAGCGTTTTTTGCAGGCATAAAAAAAGCCGGTTCCCCGACTTTTTTTATGCGAAAAAGCTAACTACTGCGCGATGATTTTTTGCAAGCCAGCGATAGAGCGCACCCAAGGCTTAGAACCGGTTGCAATTTCTAACTCTGCAGCGGCGACATTGGCAGAACTACGGTCAGAATGGACATCAACCAGTACATACACAATCGAACCTGCACGGTCTGTTTTCACAGCCATTAGATTTTCCAGACCTTTACTGCTCTTGAATTTTTCAATACTGCTGGTCGTTTTTCCGGCATAAACCTGAACCGCGAAATTACCTGCTGGCATTGCCATGATCGCCTGTTCAGGCGTTAGCTCTTCTTCAACGATCACCGGCGCAATCATTTCCGGTGCTGGCATGGCATCAGGTTCCTGCATCACAATGGGCTCTGGTTCAGGATCTGCTAATAACACTGAATCATTTAGCGATGTATCAGTCGCCGCATCATCTGATGGTACATTGCTCGCGGCAGCAGAATGTTTTGATTCCCACGGAGAATCATCTGCTTGCGTCCACGGCGCGGGTGTACTGGAGCAAGCAGCCAGACCTATACTCGCCAGCCCAATAATTATTATATTGGTTACCGCTCTACCAGTAATTGTTTTTATCGTTGTTTCCATGATTGTCCCCATAGGTCGTATGCTGTTTTAATGATTGTAGACCAATTAATTAAATTGTCAGCTATCCAGAGGTGATCGCGATTTGACTGTCTCTCTCGAGTCTCTACAAAAGAAGGAAACAGTAATTTTCATTATGCAATTGTTGCCGCTATGCTTTTACTACAGACAACAAAAAAGGAGCCGAAGCTCCTTTTTTGTTACGCATTACTGTCTAAACTAAAAACTAGGCAGCGGCTTCTTCTACTTCTTTCATGCTCAGGCGTATACGACCCTGACGGTCGATCTCCAGAACTTTTACTTTTACGATATCGCCTTCAGACAATTTGTCGCTCACGTTTTCTACACGTTCTTCGCAGATTTGTGAAATATGAACCAAACCGTCTTTGCCCGGTAGTATTTCTACGAAGGCACCAAAGTCCATTATCTTTTTCACTGTGCCACTGTAGACCACGCCGACTTCTGCATCGGAAGCAATTTGCTCGATACGACGCTTGGCTTCTTCTGCAGCCGCCAGATCACTGGATGCGATTTTGATATTGCCTTCGTCATCGATGTCTATCATGGCACCAGTTTCTTCGGTTAATGCACGAATAACCGCGCCACCTTTGCCGATAACATCACGAATTTTATCAGGATGAATTTTAATGTTCAGATAACGAGGCGCATATTCGGACATAACGGTATTGGTTTCTGAAACAACCTTATTCATTTCGTCCAAAATAAAGTTACGGCCGATTTTTGCCTGCGCCAGCGCTTGCTCCATGATTTCTCTAGTGATGCCATCAATCTTGATGTCCATCTGTAAAGCACAGATGCCGTCAGCTGAACCGGCAACTTTAAAGTCCATGTCGCCAAGGTGATCTTCGTCACCCAGTATGTCTGACAGTACGGCAAAATCATCGCCTTCCTTAATCAAACCCATGGCGATACCTGCGACGGGTGCTTTAATTGGCACACCGGCATCCATCAGTGACAGACTTGTGCCACAAACAGATGCCATTGAGCTGGAACCGTTTGATTCGGTGATTTCTGAAACCACGCGAATGGTGTAAGGAAAATCTTCTTCCGAAGGCATCACACCGAGTACGCCACGTTTTGCCAAACGGCCATGTCCTATTTCGCGGCGTTTTGGTGAGCCCACCATACCCGTCTCACCGACGCAGTAGGGAGGGAAGTTATAGTGCAACATAAACGGTTCGCGGTAGGAACCATCAATCGCATCGATAATTTGTGCATCACGTGCAGTGCCTAAAGTGGTGATGACCAATGCCTGTGTTTCACCACGGGTAAACAAGGCGGAACCATGTGTGCGAGGTAGTACACCTGTGCGGGCGGTTATCGCGCGCACATCGGAGGTGGTACGACCATCGATACGTTTCTCACCGGCAATATAACGTGAGCGAACCAGTTTTTTCTCTAGTTTACCGAAAGCCCCTTTCACTTCATCTTTTGACCAACCGTCATCCGTCATAATGGCTTCAACGGCGCCTCTTCTGGCGGCTTTAACCGCATCTTGACGTGCCATTTTTTCAGCGATTTGGTAGGCTTCAGTAATTGCAGTCGTGCTGGTTTCAGCAACTTTTACAGCCAAGGCTTCATCTACAACCGGCGCTGTGTATTCCCATTTAGGATTACCGACTTCGTCGGCAAATTCACTGATTGCCTTTATCACTGCCTGCAACTGCTCATGTCCGAACATTACCGCACCAAGCATGGTTTCTTCAGGTAGCAATTTTGCTTCAGACTCCACCATCAATACCGCTTTATCTGTGCCAGCAACAACCAAATCCAAGTCTGATGTTTCCAATGCTTCTTTATTCGGGTTTAATATATATTCACCGTCTTTATAACCGACACGCGCCGCACCTAAAGGGCCTGAAAAAGGTACGCCGGAAATACACAACGCAGCAGAAGCACCGATAATAGCGGGAATTTCAGGATCAATATCACCACTGACAGAAACCACGGTCGCAACAATCTGGCATTCATTAGTAAAATCTTTGGGAAACAGGGGGCGAATAGGACGGTCAATCAAACGGCAGGTTAAAGTCTCTGCTTCACTCGCACGACCTTCACGACGGAAGAAACCACCAGGAATTTTACCGGCAGCGTAGGTCCGCTCTTGGTAGTTGACAGTCATAGGGAAGAAATCTCTGCCCGACTCTGTCTCTTTTTCGCATACCACAGTGACAAAAACAACGGTATCGCCCATGCTGATCATTACTGCACCGGATGCCTGGCGAGCGATTTCGCTGGTTTCCATGGTTACAGTTAGATCACCGTACTGAAATGATTTTTTAATTGCTGTAGGTATCATTATTTATTCCCTAATCCGATCCAATGAATTCACTGAATCTGATTTTTTTAGTTAGATGGTAAAAAAACAAAAAAATCGCTGACTGCAGACCCGCTATCGACTGCAGGCATACACTCAGAGATTTTTTAGTATGTTGTCACTTTTGACGCATGGTTACACATGTACCATTATCAACGAGCCCTATCGGTGATAGATTATCGACGCAAGCCAAGGCCGGCAATTAGCGCTTTATAACGCTCGACATTTTTACCTTTAAGGTAATCCAGCAATTTACGACGCTGGTTAACCATCCGTAACAAACCACGACGTGAATGATGATCGTGTTTATGCTCTTTAAAGTGCTCTGTTAATTGCACGATGCGCGTTGTTAACAAGGCTACCTGCACTTCGGGAGAACCAGTATCTCCTTCTTTTTGCTGATATTTTGTTACAACTTCGACTTTTTCTGCGGTCGATAAACCCATGAATACTCCGAACTAATATTGATAACCCTAAAACGGGATGACCCTAAAATGGGCATTAAAAAAAGAGGGCGATTTTATCACTAAAACCAACAACACAAAAGCATTGTTTTTAAAAGATTTTCAGATGCCTTTGCTGGCCGCACAACTTGCCAACCAAGCTAGCCCGAGTTAACCAATCAAGCACACTGCCGGATCATCCGGCGCGGTGCAATTAAGCCGTCGTCTTGAACTTCACCCAGGCCTAAAAACGTGCTCTGATCGTAAATACGCACCCAGCCCTGTGTTGGTGCATGTGGCACCATTACCGGTTGCCCCTGACGAACATAAAAGGCGGCATCGGCAGCTAAATGCACATCTGGCCAGTTGGCAACACCGCTGTCAATTGGTTGCAGGCAGGCATCCAATGTTTCGAAACCCTGCTCAGCCAGCGCCGATATTTGTTCGATGGTGAGCATATCACCCTCATACGGCCCCACACTCAAACGCCGTAGCGCAGTAATGTGTGAGCAACTACCCAGTTTTTTAGCAATGTCTTCAACCAGGGTGCGCACGTAAGTGCCTTTAGAGCAACTGACCTCTAACTCAAGTATCGACATAGCCTGATCGTTTTCGCTGTAGGAGATAAAATCAATATTATAAATAGTGATACTTCTCGCCTTGCGCTCGACCTCAATGCCTTGTCGAGCAAGTTTATACAGGCGCTCGCCATTGTGTTTCAACGCCGAATACATAGGCGGAATCTGTTCGATGCTACCAAGAAATTCAGGCAGGACATCGATTATTTGCTGCTCGCTGATAGCAGAACTATCAATCGTCTCAACCACTTCGCCTTCCGCATCACCGGTTGTGGTGCTAACGCCAAGCTGACATTGCAGGCGATAGCGTTTATCTGAATCCAGTAAAAACGCAGAAATTTTTGTAGCCTCACCTAGACACACTGGCAACATGCCGGTGGCTAATGGATCTAGGCTACCCGTATGTCCGGCTTTCGCGGCACCAAACAGACGTTTTACTTTTTGCAAGATGTGATTTGAACTGCAACCTGCTGGCTTATCCAGCAACAATACACCGCTGATATCACGACCTTTGTTTTTTCTTCTACCCAAAATAAACTCACTCATTAAAAAAATTAAAGGAAATACCAGCCCACAAATGAGCGCAAATAAAAACATTTAAATTGTCTTTAATATTTGCGTGTATTTGCGTGTATTTGCAGATGATAATAATAATTATTTCTTTACGCCGTTAACAAAAAGTCGAAGCAAACAATGTCAATTGCTAACCCTTATCATCGCACTCTTTTTTATCGCTTGCGATCGCGTCACTGATTAGTTCATCCATGGCAGCACCTCGTATGAGGCTTTCATCGGCAACAAATTTAAGCGTTGGTACAATGCGTGCCTGAATACGCCTGCCAATGGATTTTCGTATAAAACCAACAGCACGGTTTAAAACTTCGATGGACGCAGCTAAATTCTCGGCCTCTAACACAGAGCAATAAACCACAGCATGGCTTAGATCACGGCTCATGCGTACTTCGGTGAAAGATAAAAAAACCACTCGCGGGTCTTTTATTTCATCCTGTATAATTTCAGCCAACTCACGTCGAAGCTGTTCCGCCATGCGTTGGCTGCGCGAAAATTCTCTTGGCATATTTCAAAAATCTCAATCGTTTTTTTAACCGGCTTAATCAAAACCAAAATCAATAATAATATTTACTTTTGCTCAGAAACGGACAGTCAAAAGATAAAAACTTGGCCGCGAAGCACGCAAACGACGCGAAAAAAACAAAAGAAATAAAGTCTTTTTTAGATTTTGTTCGCGTCGTTTGCGTTATTCGCGGCAAAATTCTTTTGTTCTTAACGCTGCCTTCCAGTCAATTTCGGACACCCGAAGTTTTGCAATGACTGTAAGCGCAAGCCTGCATCATTACAATGTACGTGTAACCTCGACACGTTCGAATACTTCGATCTGGTCACCGACGGCTACTTCGTAGTTTTTCACGCCAATACCACACTCGGTACCACTGATAACTTCTTTCACATCGTCTTTAAAGCGCCGCAGAGATTCCAGCTCACCTTCAAATATAACCACGTTATCTCGCAACACACGAATCGGTGAATCTTTACGAACCGCACCTTCGGTCACCAGCGAACCAGCTACCTGTCCAAACAAGGGTGATTTGAAAACTTCCTGTACTTTTGCCATACCAATAATTTGCTCGCGGAATTCTGCTTTTAGCATACCGGTGAGGGCTTTTGAGACTTCGTCAATCAGTTCGTAAATAACGCTGTAGTAATTCAGTTCGACGCCGCGTTCTGCTGCTACTCGGCGTGCGGCAGCATCGGCGCGCACATTGAAACCAATAACAATGGCATCGGAAGCCGATGCCAAGCTGATATCAGTTTCATTAATACCGCCTACGCCAGAACCAATAATTCTCACATCGACTTCATCGTTATCAGCCGTTAATTTCATTAATGAATCGCTGATGGCGTGTAAGGTTCCCTGAACATCAGCCTTTAACAGAATGTTAAGTTTACTAACCTCGCCTGCTTCCATCTGTGCAAACATGGATTCCAACTTGTTCGCCTGTTGTGTGGCAAGGCGCATATCACGCGCTCTGTTCTTACGATTTTGCGAAACTTCTCTGGCGGTACGTTCATCGGCCAGTACTTGCATATCGTCACCGGCATTCGGTGTATTAGATAAACCAATAATAGAAACCGGCATGGATGGGCCGGCCGATTCAATGGCGTTGCCGAATTCATCGTACATCGCACGAACGCGACCAAAATCTTCGCCTGCCAGCATGATGTCACCTTTTTTAATGGTGCCTTCCTGTACCAGAACGGTGGCGGTTACACCACGGCCTTTGTCTAACGAAGCTTCTAGTACGACGCCTTTTGCCAAGCCTTCTGAGGGCGCTTTTAGCTCCATCAATTCAGCCTGCAAGGAAATTGCTTCGAGCAGGGAATCAACGCCATCACCCGTTAACGCAGAGACATTAGCAAATATAGTTTCACCACCCCACTCTTCTGGAATAATTTCATAGCTACCCAGTTCATTTTTAATACGATCTGGGTCAGCGCCTTCTTTATCCATTTTATTAACGGCGATAATAATCGGCACTTCAGCCGCTTTAGCATGCTGCACAGCTTCAACGGTTTGCGGCATAACACCGTCATCGGCTGCCACCACAATAATAACGATGTCGGTCGCATTGGCACCGCGTTCACGCATGGCAGTAAAGGCAGCATGTCCCGGAGTATCTAAAAAGGTGATAACACCCTTATCGGTTTCAACATGGTAAGCACCAATGTGCTGGGTAATACCACCGGCTTCTCCTGAGGCGATTTTTGAAGAACGGATGTAATCCAGTAGGGATGTTTTACCGTGGTCGACGTGACCCATAATGGTTACCACAGGGGGTCGTGACTCCAGTGTCAAATCACTGGTATCTCGTGCCAACAATGCATTTTCAAAATCATCTGCATTGACGACAACAGGGTTATGCCCTAATTCTTCAATCGCCAAAACCGCAGTGTCTTGATCAATCACTTGGTTAATGGTTGCCATCACACCCATTTTCATCAAGGCTTTAATCAGCTCGCCGGCTTTCATCGACATACGTTTTGCCAATTCATCGACGGTGATGGTATCGGGCACCGTTACATCATGAGTGATAGCTTCTACCGGCACTTCAAAACCATGCTTAGCATCAGCCGTTGCCATTGAACGTCTTGCGCTTTTACCTTTACGTTTCTTACGTTTACCACTTTTACCAGAAGATACGTGTAATTCTTTGCGACCATATAAGGTGCTTTTATCCTTATGATCTACTTTGTGTTTTTTCGTGGATTTCTGATCACGCGCCTGTTGCGCCTGCAATTCAGTCGCTGTTAAGGCTTTTTCTTTCGGCTTAGCGGCTTTAACATTTTGTTTAGCATCTTGCGGTGCTACAGCGTTGCTTTTTGTTTCTGCTTGCGCCTTTACTTCTGCAACACGGTCATTTTCAAGTTGTTCATCCTGTTTGCGCTTGTCAGCTCGCTGCTGCTTTAACTCTCGCTCTTGTTCACGATCTTGCTCACGACGCGCTTGATCGGCACGCAGTTTTTCCAATTCAGTAAGCTCCACAGGGGTTTCGGTTTCTGCCACGGCACTTTCAGTGGCGACAGCTTCCGGTTCTACCGGGCGCGTAATACTACGCTTGCGACGCACTTCAATCGATACTTTATTTCTACCGGAACCACTAACTTTTACTTCACTGACGGCTTTGCGTTTTAACGCTATTTTGCGCGGCTTGTTCGCTGTATCGACGCTAATGTCTTTGCCATGCTGACCTCGCAGGTAACCCAGCAACGCCATTTTATCGGAATCGGATATCAGTGAGTCCGGGCTATCAATTGACAGACCCGCATCCTTTATCTGTTCAAGTAGACGTTCAACGGGTGTGCCAACGACACCTGCAAGTTGTTTTACTGTTACTTCAGCCATGTGTTATCTCAGTATTAAATCTTAGTGATGTGTCAGTATTATTATTTATCGTGATGTATCTTTAAGCACTTCCGCTATTGCTTATTTTTCTTTTGCTTATTTCTTTTGCTTATTTCTCTTCGGCAACGGCTTCCACTGCCGCTTCTTCTTCGGCAAACCACGGTGCACGCGCTGTCATAATTAACTCCGCCGCACGTGTTTCATCCATACCGTCAATTTCCATTAACTCATCGACCGCCTGTTCTGCCAGATCTTCCATGGAACAAATGCCCTTCACTGCCAACGAATTGGCAAGCTCAAGATCCATGCCATCCATGGTCAACAGGTCTTCCTGTGGTTTATTAACGTCCAATACTTCTTCGGTCATGATTGCCTGCGTCAACAGGTAGTCACTCGCGCGGTTGCGTAACTCAGCAACGATATCTTCATCAAATTCTTCGATGCTTAATAATTCAGACTCCGGCACATAAGCCACTTCTTCAATAGTCGAGAAACCTTCTGCAACCAAAATTTCAGCGACTTCGGCATCGACATCAAGGTGATCGGTAAACACCGCCAGGTATTTGGCACCTTCTTCTGCATTTTTAGCTTCTGCTTCCTGCTCGGTCATCACGTTTAATACCCAACCCGTGAGTTCACTGGCAAGGCGGATGTTTTGCCCGCCGCGGCCAATCGCCATAGCAAGTTTGTCTTCATCGACCGCAATATTCATGCTGTTGGCTTCTTCATCAACCACCAGTGAAAGCACCTCGGCAGGTGACATCGCGTTAATCACAAATTGCGCTGGATCTTCATCCCACAAAATAATATCAACGCGCTCGCCACCGATTTCATTGGATACAGACTGCACACGTGAGCCACGCATACCAACACAAGCACCCACTGGATCAATACGACTATCGAGCGCGTGTACCGAAATTTTAGCGCGTGAACCAGGGTCGCGTGCGCCGCCAAGAATTGCCAACATACCCTGATCGACTTCTGGCACTTCCAACTTGAACAATTCAACCAAGAATTCTGGCGCCGTCCGACTAATAAACAGTTGCGGACCGCGTTGCTCTGAACGCACCTCTTTCAAATAGCCACGCAGGCGATCACCAGGGCGCACGGCTTCACGAGGAATCATGTCTGATTTGGGGATAAAACCTTCAACACTGTTGCCAAGATCGAGATAAACATTGCCACGTTCGACACGTTTTACCGTACCCATCACCAGCTCGCCTTCACGACCGGTATATGCTTCAACAACACGTTCGCGCTCAGCTTCACGGACTTTCTGCACGATAACCTGTTTTGCTGTTTGCGCCGCGATGCGACCGAACTCGATGGAATCCATCTGTTCTTCTACATAACCGCCAAGTTCAATTTCAGGTTCATCAATTTGCGCGGCTTCTAGGGTAATTTCACCGAGAGGATTTTCCATCGGAATCCCACTTTCAATCACCAACCAGCGACGAAAAGTATCGTATTCACCGGTTTCACGATTGATGTCTACCCGCACTTCTATTTCTTTACCACTTTTCTTGCGCGTAGCGGTTGCAAGTGCTGCCTCGATGGCCTCAAATATAATCTCTTTATCAACACCTTTTTCGTTAGAAACAGCATCGGCAACGTAGAGAATTTCCTTGCTCATGATATTAAAACCTCAAAAATTAACTTTAACTAACTGTTTATTAAATATTATTTGTACTACAACGCTCGACTGAAGAATCTAAAACCCAGCCCTTAAAACCCAAGTATTCAATACTCTGGCACAATGCGCGCCTTATCAATTGCGCTCATTGGGAAAGAAATCTCTTCTTCATCCGTTTCAATTTGCACCGACTCTTCGCTCGCCTGTAGCAAGCGACCCTTGAAATTACGCTGCCCGTCCATTGGCATCACGGTTTTCAGCTTAACGATTGAACCGACAAAACGCTGAAAGTCCTGCAACCGTCGCAATGGGCGGTCTAACCCCGGGGATGAAACTTCCAGGTTAAACTTGCCATTAATCGGCTCTTCTACATCAATTAAGGCACTAATCTGACGACTCACTGCAGAACAGTCCTCAATCACTACGCCTTTATTTTCTGGCGCTTGCGCGTCATACGGTGCGTCGATATAAAGACGCAACACGCCGTGTTTCGGGTTGGGAAAATGTTCGATCTCAATCAAATCAAATCCCATGCCGTTAATCACCGGCTCAAATAATTCCCACAAATGTGTTTGATCACGTCTCATTTAAAAACTCACACACTAGGCGTTTCAACAAATACTTAAATAATACTTATAAATCAACAGCATACTAAGCAGTATTTTACGACCAGTAACAAAAAGGCTCCGTAAACGGAGCCTTTTCCAAAATTCCTAGGTAACGAGAACGCCGAGACTAAAATCTCAAATGCGCCTAGACCACCAGGAAAACAAATTTTGGTATTAGGTGGCTACTTGTACTATCTAGCCTATCGAACCAGCCGCAACTTCACCGCTAGTCCACTACCCACTTATATATGCGCCGCAAACCTAATTACAGAAAACTCGCGCTTCAACCGGCGCAAATTATACCAGTAGTTGCCTACAATTCACAATAGTGGCGAGTGAAAATATCAAAATAGCTAAGAAAAACTCCAAACTATCAGTTTAAAACCGGCACTTTTGTGCAAAACCCATTAAAAATTTACCAAAAGAAAACATTTACTAAAAATAACCAGTTGTGCCGGTACGCCCCGTACCACCGAATTTTTTTGCACCCCCTCCCCTCAAAAAAACGTTATTAGAGAATACTGTTACCTGACCCATACTTTTCCTTACAAAAACGGGGTCAAATCACAATACTCTCTAATATTAGTAACAACTGCGATTTGACCCCAATTGATTTGATTTGACCCCAATTGATTTCTCTCCACAAAAAAAACGCTATTTAGAGAAAACTGTTACCTGACTCATACTTTTCCTTAAACAAAAAAAGGCGGGCGGTTTGTTGTTAACAAACCGCCCGCCTTAAGGCTGTACACTTGACTAAGAATCTAGTCGTCTAACGATAGCTCATCAACAGCTTGAGTCGTATCAGTTGGTTATATTGATGCGACCAGTGTCACTAACTAGCGAGGTCAAGCCAAACAGATGCAATATTGCTCATATGGTATTAGAGGTGCTGTCGACCTCATTCGTTTAAAAATTTTAAGCGTTGTGCTTCGACTACACAATGGGTGCGGTTATCAACTTCAAAGAGTGCTATCACAGAGGAGACATGTTTTTTAACGGTACTTTCAGAAATGCCTAAACTGTTGGCTATTTCATGGTTGCTATACCCTTTAGCGAGCATCACCAATGTTTGTTTAAGTCGTTGGCTTAAATGCGTCTCAATTTGTTGCCTTTCGAGTAAAATGCTTTCACGGTAGTTTTGAAGTTGCTGAGCGTGTTCATCCGTTAAAAAAAGTTTATCATTCTCAATACTATAAAAGCAGTCTGCAAGCAATTGGTGATTGAAGTCTTTGGTTAAAAATCCATTCACGTGATGGTTTAATGCTTGGTCGATAAGGTCGGGGCTATTGTCAGCAGTAATAACTATAATGTTGGCGATTATTTTAAGAGTTTTAAATCGCTCAAGTAATTCAATGCCCGAACAATCGGGTAAGTTAATGTCTAATAATATCCAGTCTGTATCGGGGTGCTGTTGCAAAAGAGTTAAGGTATCGGCACCATTTAATGCGGTTAAAATAGTGGCATTAGGCATGATTGAATGCAGTATTGAAGACACGCCTTCAAGATAAGAGGGATGATCATCAGTAATGAGAATTTTTATCGATTCTTTCATGGTTTGTGTTCTCTATTTTTGCTCCATCAGAATGCGGATGACATTTTTAAGTTGTCCCGCTTTAACCGGTTTATGTAATAAATAATACTCAAGCTTATGTATTTTTGTCAAAAGCTGTGGGTCTGTATCGCCGCTAATGATTAAGGCTGGAATGGCTTCTGAGCATAAGCTTTGTAAATGACGAATGGCATCCAAGCCAGTCTCTTTACCCTTAAGTCGGTAATCTGAAATAATTAAGTCGGGCTGATAATGATTTTTTTGAATAAAATCCTCAGCAGCGTGGAGACTGATAAAAGGTTGAGGGTAGCAATTCCAATCTTTCAGCATAACGCTCATGGCATCCAATATAGCTTGCTCATCATCAATCAATAAGATTTTTAAATGCTCGACTGATTGGGGTTCTAAATCTAAACTTTGGGATTTATTGCTGACTTTAGAGGCATCGCCTAAGGGTAACACTAAGCTAAAGTGGCTGCCCTTGCCAAGCTCAGATTGAAGGGTTATTTTATGATTGAGTAGTTCACTCATACGGCGCACTATGGCCAAGCCTAAACCAATACCTTTACTGCGATCGCGTGCTTTATTATCAAGCTGATAATATTCATCAAAAATATGTAACTGCTTTGACTCAGGAATACCGATGCCAGTATCGGATACAGTGATTATGGCGTGTGCATTTTCTGTACGGATAAAAATTTTCACCCCGCCCGACTGAGTAAATTTAATCGCATTATTGATTAAGTTACGCAATATTCGGTTAAGCAAAATAGCATCAGTGAAAACCACACAATCATCACCTATCAACTCCAACGTTAAGCCATTATTTTGAGCAACCAATTGGTTTTCACTCACTAATAAGGCGCATATTTCTTTTAACTGATGGTGACTGATATTGGTTTTTATTGTGCCTGCATCCAACTGTGAAATTTCTAACAATGAATTAAACAATGTGTTTAACGCATCATTCGATTGGATGGTTTTATTTAATAAGTCGAGGTTTTCAGTTTCTTTTAAACGCAGACTTAGGGCATCTAATAAAATACCTTGGGCATGTAACGGTTGACGTAAATCATGGCTGGTTGCTGCAAGAAATTGAGATTTGGCAAGATTGGCTTGTTCGGCTTTGTCTTTTGCAAGGCGTACCTCTTCAAGCAATTCTAAATTTGCAATATCAAGTGTGATTGATTTTTCGATTGTTTTACCTAAGTTTTTACTCAGTGGCGTTAACCCCATTAAATTAATTATGACTAAAATAGACAATTGCCATAAGTCGATGCTGTAAAGCTTAGCCGAAGTGATGATTAGTAATGGAGATGCATAAATAAACCAAATGTAAGGCAGTACAGAAAAAGCGGGCATCGCACTGGGTGCAATGGCAACAATGGCTAAAGCAACAAACACAAACACAGGTACATTATCGGGGATAAGAAACATCCAGCTAGTCACACCCCAAAACAAGCCCGCCAAAAAAAGCATGATAACGAGACTGTTTTCAAGCCATAAATAGGTTGATTGCTCAGGCGTATATTTTTGAATGGCTTTAAAGATAGGTTGTCGCAATAAATTTAAGGCATAGCCAATACACATCCAACTAATCACTACGATGCTAGAAAATGATGACCACACAACCGCAGAAATTAAGCTAATGACAACCACCATTGTGATGCCAGAGCGCGTTGATTGGGTGAGTAAAAAGTCGACTAATGCTCTTCTTTTTTTGTCGTATACCCTATTAATCATATCGCCGTTCCTTGCAGTTTAAAGAGCCTGTCTTGCGGTGCATTTGCTTCAGTATAAGCGAAATAGGTGCGCTCTTCGATGATACTTTACTATATCTAAGGTTTTTGGTTGGTGTATTGACATGGTTAGATTTTGTATTTTAAGCAACCATCAAGTGAATAAATAATAACAAAGGATTTCATTATGGAAAATCGATTTTGGATCAATATTATTCGACTAAGAGCGGTCTCTTTATTGTCTGCATGTGGTGGTGGTGGCAGTTCCTGTCGCCGCACATGCTTTTAAGGATGAAAACGCTTCATTGGATTGTCGATGCTTCACGAATCTTGTTGGATCGATTTGATACTGCCCGCATAAAACGAATGGCAAAA
>CAZYYW010000016.1:3686-30985 GCA_964651445.1 uncultured Thiotrichaceae bacterium | reverse complement strand
AGAGTATTTACCCGTTGAATATATACTGCATGCGACGGATGGTCGTGCAGCATTTCGTATCATTGGGATGGAGGATGTAGAAGCACTCAGTGCAGAAATGACACGGATCAGAACAGTGACGGTGACAGGATTTTTGTTATTGGCACTGGCCACATTGTTATTAGCATTGTGGATGTTTTCTCGATTCATGTTATCACCTGTGGATGCAATGGTGCGCAATATGCGTAGGATGGCGCAGGGTAAACTTGATTTGATTGAAAACAAAAAGGCTTTGCGAGAATTTCATGAACTCAGCAAGGCATTTAATGCCATGGCAAAGCAGGTGCGAATGCGCACCAATGATTTGGAACGACTACTGGATCTTGATGAAAGCGCACTTTTGTGTTTTGACAAAGATTGGGAGATGGTGTTTTTTAATAAATCTGCGGCCAGACATTTTGGTTATTCACAAAATGAAATTTATGACCTTGAGTTGGTTGATCTGTTTGCCGATGACATTCCCGGATTGATAATAAACACCGAAAACAAATTACAGACCACGCTTAATTGCCGTCATAAAGATGGCCAAACATTTAAATGCAGTGCTGTTATAAACACACTGGATGTCATGGGGCAGCGTGGTCGAGCAATTGCTTTAAATGTAGCGCTTAGTGAAGATCAGAATAAGGCCGGTCACGATGAGCAACGCCAGCTAGCGGTAGAGCAATCACTGGAAAGTCTGTTGACTTTTGCAAAGGATAATCCTTCGTTGGTGCTGGGTTTGAGTAATCTTGGTGATACTTCAACCGTTGGTAGTGACGCCGAAGCCGATAAGGTTGAAATCCGTAAACAGGCGGTTGCGCTGATGAATTTATCACTAAGCTGTTGGCAGCGTGAGTTGGGCAAAACCAAGCTGGAGTTGGCAGAGAAAAGTGGCATTTGGCCCGTTTACCTCGATAAATCAACACCGACGACACGTACATTGGATAATTATTTAAGCCTTGATAACTGCCCCAAAAATCCCCGCAGTAAGCGGGTGGTTAACAGCGCAGAATTTGTCTTGCGTAAGTTGCAGGACGAAAACTGTGCCGCTTGTGAACCGCTTAAATTGGCACTTGATGATTTTTGTTCGTTGCTTTCTGGCGTTAAGTAAGCGTTTAAATAAATACTATGTATTGCCAGAACGACTCTGGATTTTAAAATTCAGAGGCCTCCACTTCGCTAAACGCTTGCGCACCATGCGGGCCGAGCAAGTCATCATAACCTTGCCAGTGTTTATAGGCTGCTGTGGTTTCTCGACTAATTGCCAGTACATCACTGCTATCAAGATCATCGTGAAAGGCTTTTTGTGCGGCAGAATATACCAGCGTTAAGTAATTCAAGTAGTCCTTGACCATCGAGCGGTCGCTGCTTATGCCGTGACCAGGCACCCACATTTTTGCATCACTTTTAAGCATACTTTCTATAGAGGAGATAGTACCCTGAAAGGTGCCGTCGGCAGTTATTGGCAGGCGTAATGCGAGAACATTGTCGCCCAGAAATACCACGCCATTTTCCACGACTTCAATCATAATGTCGGTTTTGGTATGAGCTACGCCGTAGTGGTGTATTTTAAATTGTGTATCACCAATTTTTATAATGTCATCACCATCAACACTGTTGTTTGGTGCCACAACGGTGGTGCCTTCACTTGCCCCTTCGGTCATGCTGTGCATAAGGTTTACCCAATGTTCACCTTCACCATTTTCGATAGCGGTTAGCATTTGTGGGTGGCCATAAATTTTTACCTGTGGGTAGGCATTTTTGATTGCCTGATTTGCTAACCAGTGGTCACCGTGAATGTGGGTGTTGAATACTGCAACAATATCGTCATCACTGATTTTTTTTATTTTTTTCAGTACGTTTTCACCTACCTGCAGGGTAGAACCAGGGTCAATGACAACTAGACCGGCGGAGGTTTTAACCACTCCTGGGTTATTCATAAAGCCTTTATTTTCAGGGTTGGGTAATTCCATTGGGCCATGCATTACCCAAGTGTTGTTTGCAATTTTTTCGAACTCATGTGGAAAGTCGCTTTTGACTTCATTGCTACTTGAAACTTTATTTGTTTCTGCTTCGTTTTCAGCGGATGGTGAGCACGCTATTAAGGAAAGCAGTATAACGGAGGCGGCTACTGGTTTTAGCGCAGCGTGTATTCTGTTTTTTGTATTGGCGTTCATGATTTAATACCTATAGGTTTAAAAATTTATTTAAATATTTGTTAATAGCAGCGACGGTGCTTAGGATACTCATGGTTTCACCTTGCCGGTCGTTTATTGGCGTAGGTTACAATTTAACGAGTTTTTTTAAATCGTCCTGTAGCTTGCTAAAACCCATTGCCTGTAGTTTTTTAATATTATTTTGCGGCAACTGTTCAATGTCGGGATAGTGCGCAACGGCTTTTTCAACACTGCTTTCACGTATCAAGTGTAACATTGGATAGGGTGAACGGTTAGTGAAATTACTGGCATCACTTTCTGTACTGCCCTCAAAACAATACTCGGGATGAAAGCTGGCGAGTTGGTACGTGCCGCTGTAGCTTAAATCGTCTAGCAGGTGGTTGGCGAGTTCCAATAGATCGAGGTAGTCATCGAATTGTGTGTACGCCTGTGGGTAGATCAACAAACTGGTTTCGGTTTCAGTAGCAACATCCAGTTGCGCAAGACTATCTGCTAACTGATGCAAATGTTGCTCAGTGGAATTGCCATCGTTAACGCAGTATTCAATGGCATTATTATTAAATGGCTGTGCGGCAAAAGGGCAAAGGTTTAAGCCGATAACAAATTTTTCTACCCAGTTTTTTGTTTGCTGGATAATCGTTTGATGAGAAATTGTCAGCATTTTTGTGGTGTGGATAATTAATGTAAATCAAGTTTTGCCAGTTCACTTAAGATCTGAGTGACCAGTGATTCACCTTGTACGCCCATCCGGGTGCAGAGTTTGTCAACACTGCGTTCGCCATCGATCATATCTTTTAGTACGGCACTAAGATTCGCCATGTCACCGCCGGCATTAACCATCTGTTCAGCCATCGAGCCAAGTACGGTTAAGGAATGGGTGTTGCCGCGACGGGCTTCGTCGATGAGCCGGGCAAACATCGGTGCTGCTTGTGTCGCATCACCACTTTGTTCTACTTTTGGCAGTGTTTCTGGGTCCTGCAAACCACGCAGAATACTGTCAACAATTACCGAATCATCTTCATCAAGGTTATTCAGTAGCGCCTGATCACGGTTGCCCGCGACTATTTTATTGATAACAGTGACTAGCGATTGCCAGCCGTTTTGCGCAGACTGTTGCAGTACCTGATCTAAATGCGGCTTTAATTCTGCGTTGTGGATAGTCTGCACAACCGCCAGCACAAGGCTGGCATGTGTTTGCAATATCTGCTGTTTTTTTTCAGGTGTCGGCATGGTCATTCTGAGGCATTGTTGAAGTAGCGTCAGAATACATTGTCAGGCTTATGCTTGGCAAGTTTTTATAGCGGGCTTATAGTTTGAGACCTTTGCACGAGTCGCTTTTCCGCGATTGCAGCGTTAAAAACAGGCTCAAAGTGCTCACTTACTTCGCGTAAGCTGCGCTTTTTCACCTATTTTTGCCTTGCCCTCACGAAAAATCGTTCTCGTGCAAAGGTCACAGTTTATTAATCTTCTCAGCCTGCTCTTTAAATTGTTCTATTGCCTTACTCATTTCTGCCAGTCGTGTGCGTTCTTTTTCGACCACTGCCTCTGGTGCTTTATCGACAAAGTTTTTGTTGTTTAACTTTGCCGAGGTTTTGTCGACATTTGCCTGTATCTTGGCTATTTCTTTTTGCAGACGAGCCAGTTCGGCATCTTTGTCGATAAGGCCGGCAAGTGGGATTAAAATTTTCATTTCGCCGACCAATGCGATGGCCGAGTCGGGGGCTTCTTCGTTAGCGTCCAGCCATTGGTAAGATTCGATTTTTGCCAGCGTTTCGACGAATGCCTGGTTATTTTCATACAGCGTTTTATCGTTGTCGGAGGCATTTTGTAGCAGCAGCGATAACGCTTTTCCGGGAGGAATGTCCATTTCCGAGCGAATCCGACGGATACCACTGACGAAAGTTTTTACCCATTCCAGATCGGCTTCGGCAGTCTCATCAATTTTGCTGCTGTCCGATTCAGGGAAGGGCTGAATCATAATACTGTCGTTTGTATTTGTCGTCGATTTTGTACCAGCGAGGGGCGCAATGTGTTGCCAGCATTCTTCGGTGATAAACGGAATGATTGGGTGGTTTAAGCGCAGAATGGTTTCTAGGACACGCACCAATGTGCGCCGCGTGCCGCGTTGTTCGTTGGCCGGGGTTTGTTCATTGAACAGAATGGGTTTGGATAGTTCCAGGTACCAGTCGCAGTAATCTTCCCAGACGAAGGCGTACAGGTCATGGGCAATTAAATCTAGACGTGAGTTTTCACTGTGTTGTTCGACGTCTGCTTCAATGCGTTGTAGTCGCGATATGATCCAGCGATCCGCCAGAGAAAAAACCACATCAGGGTTATCCGTGCCGTCGTCCAGCAAACCGTTATCTTTGCCTTCCGCCTGCATTAATACATAACGTGTGGCGTTCCAGAGTTTGTTGCAGTAATTGCGATAGCCTTCAATGCGCGAAGGCGCAAACACTACATCACGCCCGGTAGTCGCGAGTGCGGCGAAGGTGAAACGCATGGCGTCAGTGCCAAACGCCGGTATGCCATCAGGGAAGTTTTTACGGGTGATTTTTTCAATGCGTTCAACCTGGTGTGTTTGCATAACCGCAGAGGTGCGTTTTTTAACCAGTGCTTCTAGCTCTATGCCATCAATGACATCAATCGGGTCGAGCACATTGCCTTTAGATTTTGACATCTTCTGACCTTCGACATCACGTACCAGTCCATGCACATACACTTCTCGGAACGGTACATCGCCCATAAATTTCAGCCCCATCATAATCATACGGGCGACCCAGAAAAAAATAATGTCAAAACCGGTGACCAGTATATTGGTGGGATAATAGGTTTCCAGTTCCGGCGTTTTTTCCGGCCAGCCCAATGTTGAAAAAGGCCATAGGGCAGAGGAAAACCAAGTGTCCAGAACATCTTCATCTTGGGTTAGCGGAAAATCAGCCGGCAGCTTATTTTTTTCGCGTATTTCTTCAACGTTGTAACCCACATACACGTTGCCAACATCGTCATACCAGGCAGGGATACGGTGTCCCCACCAAATTTGGCGAGAGATACACCAGTCTTCAATATTGTTCATCCATTCGAAGTAGGTGTTTTTCCAGTTGTCTGGGGTGAATTTTATGTCACCGTTTTTCACCGCTTCAATGGCAGGTTTTGCCAGTGGTTCAACTTTGACATACCATTGATCGGTTAAATACGGTTCGATAACCGCATTGGAACGATCGCCGCGCGGAACCACTAGTTTGTGGTCGGCGACTTTTTCCAGAAGACCCAGCGTATCAAGGTCGGCGACGATTTGCTTGCGCGCCTTATAGCGATCCATGCCGATATAAGCGTCCGGGATAATATTGTGGATGTCATCTTCATTATCGCGAATCGAGGCGTCAACCGTGAAGATGTTTATCAGACCGCCATGCGGTAAATCGTTGACTTCTGTTTTATGTTTGTGGCGCGTCCATACTTCATAGTCATTAAAATCATGTGCTGGCGTTATTTTTACGCAACCGGTGCCAAATTCTGGGTCAACATGTTCATCGGCAATGACTGGGATTTTACGACCAGTGAGTGGCAGCTCAAGAAATTCACCTAACAGGTAAGAGTAGCGTTCATCGTTAGGGTTTACTGCAACCGCGCAATCTCCCAGCATGGTTTCGGGGCGAGTGGTTGCGACCACAACATAACCCGCACCGTTGCTGCGCGGGTAGCGCATGTGCCACATATGGCCGGATTCTTCTTTGGACAAGACTTCTAGATCAGAGACGGCAGTGTGTAACACCGGGTCCCAATTGACTAAACGTTTGCCGCGATAGATTAGACCTTCTTCAAATAAACGCACAAAAACTTCGGTGACCGCGGTAGACATGCCTTCGTCCATGGTGAAGCGTTCACGTGACCAGTCAAGAGAAGCGCCCATACGGCGTAATTGTTTAGTAATGTTATTACCGGAGTGCTCTTTCCATTCCCATATTTTTTCAGTGAATTTTTCACGTCCGTAATCATGCCGCGTTTTGCCCTCGGCATTAATTAGGCGTTCGACCACCATCTGGGTAGCAATACCCGCGTGATCGGTGCCAACCTGCCAAAGCGTGTTGAAACCTTTCATGCGGTGGTAACGCACCATCGCGTCCATAATCGTGTCTTGAAAGGCATGTCCCATGTGTAAGCGACCGGTGACGTTTGGTGGCGGGATCATAATGCAGAAATTGTCGCAGCTTTCAGCAGGCTTGTCGGTAGCGCAGCGCTGGTCAGCATTAAAATAACCGCTGTCTTCCCAGATTTCGTACCACTTGCTTTCAATGGTTTGCGGGTTGTAAGTTTTTTCCATTTCGGACATTTTTATGGACTCGGTTGAGCAGATTCAAAACGCAGAATTATACAACATCATGCCGTGTAGTGCTGTGTTTGCTTGCTGGGTAAAAACAGCTAATGGGCAGGAAGAGACGTTGGTCGTTATTCGTTGTTCGTTTTTCGTTAATAGCGTAAAGGCTTAAAACCATGCGCTTTATCGATGACTGCTAGGTTTGTTTTTCACGAAAAACAAACAACGAACTACGAAGGACGTTGTTTCCCAAACGCCCGTTAAGTGTCACAAGCTGTCTTTATCTGAGGGGATTTTATCTTCCAGTGCTTGCAGTAATTTGTCGCGCAGTTGTTGCTCTAGCTCTGGCATCAGCTGCTTGACCACATCATCGACAATAGTTTCCAGTGATAACAGAGGGCTGATTTCATTTTCAACATCTGCCGCCGGAGCAAAATCGACTGGGTTTTGATTTTCATCATTTTCTTCATTTTGATAATCGATTAAGGCGGATTCAAAGACAGGTGCTTCTGTAAGCGCATCTGTAAGCGTTTCAGTTGGTTCCTCTGCCTCTGTCTCAGTAAGTGTCTCTGTAGGCAAAGGCGTATCTGGCTTGGTGTTTTCCAAATAGTTTTCATTTACGCTGCTCACATCTGAGGTATTTGTTGTCTCAACCGCGTACTGCTCGGCTAACTCTAAATTGTTCAGCGCAGGATTACTTAGCTCTGGACTGCTGAGGTCAGTATCATTCAGCTCAGTATCGCTGAAGTCAGGGCGGTACAATTCTGCGCTATCCCATTCTGCGTTATCCAACCCTGAACTATCCAACTCAGAAGCATTTAGTGTTGGCTCGATATGATTCGGCTCGTTCAATTCCTGATTATTTTGTGCCTGCCATTCATTTGCCTCGGCACTGATTTCGGTACGGGCTTCGGCATTAGTATCAAAATCAGGCTCTGTCTTGTCTTTATTTGGCGTGTTTTCGTCCATGATAATGTCATCAAGGATCGGGATGTTTCGAGTATCGTGCTCAGCCATGGCAGAATCTATTTTTCGCTCTCGATTCTATCGAGAATGTATTGCACCAGCAGACCAACCGGACGACCAGTGGCACCTTTTTGGCTGCCACTTTTCCAAGCGACGCCCGCGACATCCAGATGCGCCCAGTTATATTTTTTGGTAAAACGCGAGAGGAAGCAGGCGGCGGTAATGGTACCCGCACCTTTGCCACCGATATTTGCCATGTCGGCAAAATTGCTTTTCAGCTGATCTTGATAGTCATCCCATAAAGGTAGTTGCCAGCAGCGATCCCCGCTGGTCTGACCAGCAGAAAGCAGATCATTGGCGAGTGGACTGTGGTTACTGAGCAGTCCGGCCGGATGAGCGCCCAGCGCGGCGATGCAAGCGCCGGTGAGGGTGGCAATATCAATAACCACATCAGGGTTGAATTTTTCTGCGTAGGTTAGCGCGTCACATAAAATAAGGCGGCCTTCGGCATCGGTGTTTAATATTTCAATGGTTTGCCCCGACATGCTGGTAACAATATCGCCGGGACGACTGGCAATGCCATCGGGCATGTTTTCAACAGTGGGTATAATGCCAACAATGTTGATCGGCAGTTGTAGGTCGGCGCAGGCGCTAAGCGCCCCAATAACACTGGCAGCGCCGCACATATCATATTTCATCTCATCCATGCCAGCACCCGGTTTCAGGCTGATGCCGCCGGAGTCAAAGGTGACACCTTTACCAACAAAAACAATGGGAGCCTGATTTTTTGCACCTGCGTTGTATTCCATAACAACCAGTTTGCCAGGCTCGCGGCTACCTTTGGAAACCGATAACAGAGCGCCCATGCCGAGTTTTTCCATTTCTTTTTCTTCCAACACAGTGGTCTTCATTTTGCTGTGTTGTGTGGCTAATTTGAGCGCCTGCTTCGCCAGATAATCTGGGGTACACATATTGCCGGGTAGATTGCCCAGGTCTTTTGCTAAATGAATGCCTGCTGAAACGGCCATGCCTTCGCGTACCGCTTGTTCACCAAGCATGAGTTGTCCGCGACCATTGACGGCGAAAATAAATTTTCTTAGCGGTCGCCGTGTTTCTTCTTTTTTGGATTTAAGTTGATTAAATTTATACAGACATTCGTTAATGGCTTCTATTGAATGGTGGATTTTCCAGTGGATATTTTTTTGTTTCACCGGTACTTCGGTGAGGTAAGAAGCAATTTCAGTGGCGCCGCTGGATTGCAGCTTCTTGACCATGGCGCAGTTTATTTTGAAAAAGGTATTAACGTTAATGTCTTTTTCCTTGCCGCAGCCAACGAGCAAAATACGGTCGCACAAGGTATTTTCTACGTTGTGTAATAATAGTGTATTTCCTAGGTCACCTTCGATCTCTCCCCGTCGCACTAGGTTAGAGATGTAACCATTACTGGCTTTATCAATAATTTTGGCTGAAGAGGAAAGTTTTCTGGAGGCAAATACCGGTATCACTACGCAGCCGATACGTTGTTTTTCGGGGTTGCCACTTTTTACTGTATATTCCATGATATCTCCGCAATAGAATCTATTCAATTATTGATATTTAAAAGAAAGTCAGATTGTATGCAATTTAATCCGGCGGTGGTAGTCGAAATCTGTGTTTTTTAATGCATTTTTCAGCTATCGCATGAATTATGCCGTTTAGTAACGCTTTCAGGTTAAACTTCTGTGATTTCAGGGATTAATCCTTCACCTACGAATCGTTTTTCTCTAATGACGTTGACCATCATAGACAAATATATCGCGAAAGAATTATTGCTGGCATGTCTGTCAGTATTATTTGTTTTGCTAATTATCGTGCTCAGTACCGAGGTCGTGCATTTATTGCGCTGGGTATCCGAAGGCGTCATTCCGCTCTCCGCACTGCTGGCATTTCTTAGCAACAGTTTGTTTGAATTCACCGTGGTATTGATCCCTCTTAGTATGTTAATGGGCATATTAATTGCGTTTGGGCGACTGTATCGTGATAGTGAAATGGCAGCCATTATGTCGGCCGGCATCGGCCCGGTACAGTGGTATCGCCCCCTGATGATGATTGCGGTACCAACGACAATACTAATGTTAATTCTGATGATGTTTGTTAAACCAGTGATTACCATACAGCGCGCACAAATTGCCGCAGAAATTCACAGTCAGGCAGCGGTTGATACGTTATTGGTTGGGCAGTTTAACCGGACGGGCAGTGGCGTATTGTTTCTGGAGTCAGCCGATAAAGACAGCAAACAAATCAATCATGTTTTTTTTCAGCAACAACGTGATAGTAAAAGTCATCTGGATTTAGCGGCTGCCACCAGTAGCTTTTATAATGAAGACGGCCGGCGTTACATGATGATGCATAATGGCAGCCACTACATTGGCGCTGCCGGTGATTTAGACTTCAAGATTATCAAGTATCGAGAATACGGTATCTATATCGATAGTAAGCAGGTAGCTGCGCACCTGTCTGAAAAATCAAAAAGTGTTAGCGAACTATGGCACTCCACTAATCCTGTTTATCAGGCTGAACTTCAATGGCGCTTTGCACTGCCGCTGGCAACCATTATTGTCGCTTTTATGGCGTTACCGTTAAGCCGTATAGATCCTAGAAGTGGTCGCTATGGCAAACTTGCCGTGGCGTTAATTCTGTACCTTCTATACTCCAATTTTTTGGGTGTGGGTAAAACCTGGGTCGTACAGGAGAAAGTTCCGTTGTGGATTGGCATGTGGTGGGTACATGTTATTGCCATTATCTTTACCCTTTTCCTGTTTAAACAAAGTGGCTATCTACCCAGTTGGAAAACCACAGGCCTTACAACGAAGAAAAAGGCAGATCAGCGTGGTTCTTGATCGTTATATTGGCAAAGCCGTCATTTCTGGCTGTTTGATGGCCTGCTTTGTAATGTTGTCAATTTTTGCATTTGTTGACTTTGTTGCACAATTAAAAAGTGTTGGCACGGGTGATTATGGCGCACTGCAGGCAGGTGTTTATGTACTGTTGCAATTGCCGCAACGTTTGTATGAGCTCGCACCCTCCATTATATTGCTGGGTGGAATATTATCACTGGGTGCGATGGCGGCTAATTCCGAATTGATTGTGATGCGCGCTTCGGGCATAAGCACCTTGCGCATTACTCGTTCTGTCTTGCAGGCGGGTTTTATACTTGCGATTCTGGTGGCATTGTTTGGCGAATATATTGTACCAACTGCCACCAGTACGGCAAAAACTTACCGTGCTGAAGCGCTGGAAAAAAATCTAATGGTGGGTGGCAGTAACGATATCTGGGCGCGTGACGGTAACCGCTATGTCAATGTAAAGCAGGTTCTTCCCGACCAGAAATTGCTCGATATCTATGTTTATGAACTAGGCAGTAATCATCAATTGCTTTCCATGACTCACGCAAGGCACGCACAATTTTTAAATAATGAATGGGTGTTGGCGGATATAAAAAGTTCGACCATTTCTGACAGTGGTATTACCAATAGCTTTGAAAAACAACTGACACTGCAACGGCTTATTTTACTGGAATTATTCACCGTGTTAGAAATGGAATCAAAGGATATGTCCGCTGCCGAGCTGTTGGCTTTTAGCCGTTATCTGCAGGAAAATAAAATGGATGATGACGAGTATTTGTTGGCATTCTGGATCAAGGTGTTTACCCCGTTAACCTGTCTAGTAATGCTGCTGATTGCCATGCCCATCGTCTTTTCAACGACACCGCGCAGTGGTGGCGTTGGCCAGCGTTTGATGCTGGCATTGCTTATCGGCATTGGATTTTATGTGGTTAGCCGTTCGGTTAACCATTTAGGCTTGGCACTAAACCTTGCCCCTGTTCTCAGTGCATCATTACCATTAATAGCTGTCACGATTATCAGCCTGTATTTCATAAAACGGGTTAATTAGATTTGTGTGGCAGCTTTTGGGCAGAAGCGGGCATCGAATAAAAACTATTTTTGCGTCCTTCGCGGCGAATATTTTTATCTTTTGGAGGTCGGCTACGTGTCAAAAGCACGGATTAAAAACTATTTTTTTGGTCGTAGGTCAATCAATACCGTTTTACTGCTCAGGTCATGCCAGCAGCGATTTTTTTTATCAATAAACGCCCATAAGAAACCAAGCCCAAATACAAGCCAAGAAATCAAAGCACTGAAGAAACGGATTGCAGCCGTTTTCCAGTTGATGCTTTCATCATTATTACTTTGCAATTTTATATACCAGGTTTTCATCCCCAATGTCTGCCCGCCGTGCATCCAAAACCACGCGAAATACACGTAATTTAAGCTAAAAAGTAATGTTACAAATAATGGATACAGGACATGGCCAGGTTCAATGGCGTTGCCATGATTCAGCCCCGTGGCGATTAACGAAAGGGTAAACATAATGGCGATTAACAAAATGCTGTCATAAAAAATAGCTAACAGGCGTCGAAAAAAACCGGCGTAACGTAGTGAAGATGCATCTGCGGTGTGAATTTCGTCAGTCATAAGTGTTTAATACTTAATTTTTCTGGCTGCTTGCCGAATTTAAGAAGGGTTGGTTATGAAGAGGTCTATGATAAACATCACAAACAGCGTATTTGTACGCTCTCTATGTTAACAGGAAACCTTGTTTTTGTTTGGTATTGATATATGCTCGTCATAGTCATTAATTACAAACACGCATTAAATAACTGCCAGCTATTCAGCTTGTTCAGGAGATAATTATGAAAACTAAAAACAAGATACTGTCTGTCATAGTGCTGTCACTTTGTTCACTGTCAGCTTTTTCTATTCCCTTCTCGTTTGAAGGTCGCTCGTTGGGTATGGGAGGTGTGTCGGTTGCCACTGCTGATCTAGCGACTGCCGCCTGGGCTAATCCGGCAATGTTAACAAACCAGCGAGCGGGTGATGATTTTTCATTATTAATCGGTGTGGGTGCATTTGTCAGAGATGATCAGGATTTGATTGCTGATATTGATGCTTTCCAGGCGGCAGATACACGCTTGCAAACCGCAATTAATGCCAACGATGTACCGGCGATAGCTCAGGCGACACTTGATATGACTAATGTTATTGCTGGTATCGAAGGCAAAGACATTGCGGTTGATGTTTCCGGTGTGGCAGCCATGGGCATCGCCTTTGATTCCTTTGCCATGGCATTGAGTATTCGTGCTGATGCCATTGGTGCCGGTACAGTGACGGAGCTTTCTACAGGTATTATCGAGGTTCTTGATCCAAATAAAAACATCCTGAACTTGGAAGGCGTTATCGCCACTGAGTTCGGCCTGTCTCTAGCGAAAGATTTCAGAGTGTTTGATCGAAAGGTTTCTATCGGCATAAAACCAAAACTTGTTGATTTGCAGGCTTTTACACTTATTGAATCCATTCGTACTATTGGCGCTGCTGCTGATGTCTTTGATCAGGGAAAAAGATCCGATTTGGGTAGCTTTGCTTCCTTTGATTTAGGTTTTGCCATTGAACTGAGCGATTCACTCCGTCTGGGTTTAAACATTCGCAATGTTCTCTCCGATGAATTTGATTTAGGCACTTCTGTTTTGAATTTCGATACAACTTCACGGCTTGGTGTGGCATACCACAACGATTTTATGATCGTGGCTATTGATTATGATCTATCGGCTAATAAACCCTTGTTAGCGAACCCACATTTTGGCGATTTAAAAACGCAATACCTAGGCATCGGCGCAGAATTTAATGCCTTTGATTTTGCACAGTTACGTATAGGCGTACGAAAAAATATGGCGAGTGGTGTCTCTGGCCAAGCGAATGATACTGCATTAACCGCAGGTGTTGGTTTTTGGTTAGGTTTTAATTTGGATGTTGCTGCCACCTTTACTGATAATTCTGTGGGTGCATTTGTACAAACAGGGTTCAGGTTTTAATCTATCTATAAAGCCTTAAATGATAATAAGGGATAATAGTTATAGCGTTTTAGTGTTAATAAAAACAATAAAGTCGCTTAAGTGTTTTATTTAACTAGGAAAAAACATTTGTCAATTGCATCAAAAGTTTGCTAAATTAGAATTTCGTTTTATACTTTTGAACGAATACACATAAAAGGGGACTTCGAAGATGGCAACAAAGAAAAAAGCAATAAAGAAAAAGGTGGCTAAGCGTAAAGCTCCAGCTAAAGGTAAAGTCGTTAAAAAGAAAGTGGCAAAGCGTAAAGCACCCGCTAAACGTAAAGTCGTTAAAAAGAAAGTAGCGAAGAAAAAAGTCGTTAAGAAAAAGATCGTTAAGAAAAAAGTAGCAAAGAAAAAAGTAGCCAAGAAAAAGGTTGTTAAGAAAAAAGTGGCGAAGAAGAAAGTCGTTAAGAAAAAGGTCGCTAAGAAAAAAGTAGCGAAGAAGAAGGTAGTAAAAAAGAAAGTAGCTAAGAAATCAACAGCTGCTGCCACTGCCAAGAAAAAAGCGGCTGTTAAAAAGAAAGCTGCCGCTACTAAGAAACGTGCCGCTGCTGCAAAAAAGAGAGCGTCAACCGCAAAAAAAAAGGCCGTAGCCGCTAAGCGTAAAGCATTAGCGGCAAAGAAAAAGGCAACTGCTGAGCGTAAAGCGAAAGCTAGAGTAAATGCAGCTGCTGCCAAGAAAAAGCTACAAGAACGTGTGGCTGCCGCCGCTTCTGCTGTCACCGAAGCGAAAGCAGAAGTGACAGCTACCAGAAAACGTCAGGATCTTTTGATCAAAATGGCGGAGAAGAAGGAAGCGGCTGTTGCCCGGTTTGTGGAAAGCTGGTCGAAGAAGGAAATGAGTAAGATAGATAAAGCTCTTAAACCTAAACGAAGCAAGCGCCGCAAGTAGCTTATTGTTAGTTACAGCAACACAAAAAACCACTCATTTACCTGAGTGGTTTTTTTATGCCTGTAAGGTGCATCAGTATTCGCAGTGTGTGCTTTTAAACTCTCGGTAGATGGATGCGCCCTCAAGCCTTATAGAGTTAGTATGCAACGCTTTCTATCTCAAACAGAATTATTTGAGATGCCCTATACTTCGGTTATGGCGAAAATTGACCAAATAGCAGTTGCTGAACAGAAAATGATCGAGAACTTTATTGATCATTTGTGGATGGAAAATGGTTTATCCGAAAATACGCTGGCAGCATACAGAAATGATATTGCCGGCTTTGCTATGTGGTTGGCGCAGGACAAGAAAATTTTGATTACGGTGACTGCTAGTGAGATACAGGGTTTTCTGGCTTATAACTATGGCATCAAGCAAAAAAGACGTTCTGTTGCGCGGTTATTGTCAAGCTTGCGTCGCTTTTATCTTTATCAGCTTCGCGAAAATCACATTGCTGAAGATCCAACACAGCTACTGGAATCTCCCAAAGGCGAACAAACACTGCCACTGTCTTTAAATGAACAACAGATTGAAGATCTATTGTCCGCGCCGGATGTCAGTGACATTCTGGGTTTAAGAGATCGCGCCATGCTGGAATTGTTATACGCCACGGGTTTGCGTGTGAGTGAATTAATTAGCTTGCAAACCACGCAGATTTCAATGCAGCAGGGCGTTATTCGAGTGGTAGGCAAGGGTGATAAAGAACGTCTGGTCCCCGTTGGTGAAATAGCGCTTGACTGGTTGCTGCAGTATTTTCAGCATTCTCGTGCGCTGTTATTAAGTGGTTCGTCAAAACAGCATGCTGCCAGTCAATGCAGCGATGCATTTGTTACCCGGCGTGGCAGTGCTATGACACGGCAAGCATTCTGGTACATGATAAAGCGTTACGCGACGATTGCCGGCATTGCTAGCGAGCAATTGTCGCCGCATACTTTGCGCCATGCCTTTGCCACGCATTTGCTCAATCATGGGGCTGATTTACGGGTGGTGCAAATGTTACTGGGGCATAGTGATATATCGACCACTCAAATTTATACCCATGTCGCGGACCAGCGGCTGCGTGATATATACCACCAGCATCATCCTCGTGCCTAAAAAGCCATTATTGCATTACAGTAAAACAGCCATATCAAGATTTCTCGGCAAGATTTTTTGGAATTAATTATAATTAGCGTTGTCTTTATATCATCCCTAAACTAATTACCTTGTGTGCATTATGAAACATATCCCTTTATTTTTACTTATAACCGCTTTGTTTATCTCGTTTAACGTCGCTGCGGATTCAGCGGAAAAAATCTCTGGCTTGGAGAAATTGAAGCAGGCTTTGGCTGTCACCATGCCAAATGTGAAGCCGGCAAAGATTTCCGCAACGCCTATTGCAGGCCTTTATGAGGTTATCGTTGGCTCTCAGGTTGTGTACATGAGTGACGATGCACGCTATATGATTGAAGGCGATTTGTACGATTTAAAAACCAAGAAAAATATAAGTGAAAAGTCTAAATCATTTATCCGGCTAGCTGCGATGAATGAGCTGGGTGCTGATAATATGCTGATATATAGCCCCAAAAAAGTGAAGAATACCATTACCGTGGTGACCGATATTGACTGTCCGTACTGCCGTCGCTTACATAACGAAGTCCCTGAATATTTAGAAAACGGTGTCGAAGTACGCTATATCTTTATGCCGTTAAGAGGGGAGTATGCCAAGAAAAAGGCAATCAGTGTTTGGTGTTCGGATGACCAGCAATTGGCGTTGGATATGGCAAAAGCAGGCGGCGAAATTGAAAACGCTCGCTGTGCCAACCCGATTGAAAAACACATGAAGCTGGCGCGTGAGCTTGGAATTCGTGGTACCCCAGCCATACTGCTGGGAGACGGCACTATGCTGCCGGGTTATGTGGCAGTCGATAAGGTACTGGCGGAACTGAAGAAGCAATAGTTGTCAGTCAACTGCTTACGGGAATTTTAATTCAACCAGACCAGCTCATTTTTGTGGGTGAATAATATTCCTGTTTTGATATCTTGTGTAGACCAGAGCTTTTTACAGCCTTGCCGGTAATATTCCATCTGCGTGGAAAATTGTAAAGCGACAGTCTGTGCGTTTTCATTTTCAAGCAAACGATGCGACTTGTAATCAATGATTGTAATCTCGTTTTCTGTTTTGATTAGCCGGTCAATAATGCCCAGTACGCCTTGTTGTTGGTGCTGAAACAGTAGTGGCATTTCATTGAAAGTCTGCGCGCTAGTGACAGGGTGGAACACAAATTCAAACGCCGTATGGTGGTAGGTTGCGACCGCCTCTTGTAAGCAGTCATCAAAATAGTCAATAAAAACCGCTTGAGAAAATCGTGACTGTGTCTTTAGTGATTGTTTTATGCCATTGATGCCGGACTCTGTTGCCGGATAATTTCCAGCAATACACAGTTGTTCAATGATTTTATGAATCGTCACGCCGCGCCACTTCGCCAGTTCACTATGAAAAATAGTTTCGCCGCTGCTGCTTAGTTCCATCCCCTGAATCCTATCCGAATCTTTGCCAAAGTCGCTATTCAGGCTTGGTGCAAGTAAAAAGTTAGTGCGTGGAAGATGGCTGATTGGTTTTAATAAACGTTCGTCAACAGGCAAAAGCGAGTCGGTGTCAGCGGTGGGGGAATTATCAGACTTGTTAGCAGATTCCTTATTTGGCTTATAGCTAAGGTGGCGATATACCTGATAGATGTTTTTATCGAAACCTTCTTCAGCTTGCGTCACGTTTTCCAGACCATCGGCAATGATTTTATACCAGCTATTGTTGCTACTCCTGCTGCTCGCCACACCGCTGATATAAAGCTGCTCACGGGCGCGGGTAAGTGCCACGTATAACAGGTTTAACTCTTCTCGTTTTTGCTCATCAAGTTTCTCCTGTTGTAGTTGCAGGGTGATCTGATCGGTATGCACTTTGTTTAATTGTAATTGAAAATGTGTCGGTTGCGATTTTTCTGCCGGCCAGCGAATCAGGCTGGTGTAGGCATTTTTATTGCTTGCCGTACTGTTACAGTCGACTAAAAAAACCACGGGAGATTCCAGACCTTTACTGCCATGAATGGTCATCAAACGAACGCGAGACTCAGTATTTTGTGCCAGTGGTTCTTCCGGTGGATTTGTTGAGTAGGTTTTTAGATGCTGTAATCGTTGCAGAAAACGGGTAATACTGGGATAACGACCGGCATCTGTTTCCAACGATAGCTCAAGAAAACGCTGGCAATTAGCCGCTACTTTTTGTTTGTTAGCTGGTTTATTTACCGCCATATAGCGATTGATAATATTGCCTTCGGAAAAAATTTTATCCAGCGCGTCATGTACCGGCAAATGTTCGGCGAATTGTTGCCATTGTGGTAACAATTTAGCCGCGCGTTGCAAGGCGTGACTCAGCTGAACTTCTGAGTTAGCCGCCAGCAGTAACCGTTGATACCAGTGGCTTTGCTCATTGTTCTGTGCCAGAAAAATCAAATCATCATCGCTGGCATTAAAGATGGGCGATTTTAAAATTTGAGCCAGTGCCAGATTGTTATACGGCGTTATCAGCGTGTTAAGTAAGCAAATTAAATCTTGTATTTCAAGGTTATCAAGCAAGCCACCTTTTTTGCTGCCGATATAAGGAATACCGAGTTGCTTTAAAGCATTTTCGTAGATTGCGATATGGGTACGGTTACGCATTAAAATTAAAACATCGCCATAAACGATTGGTTGAACTGTTTCGTTTTTAGTTATTACCTGTTGCTCATCGATCAGTGATTGGATCTGTTGTGCAATATAATTGGCTTCACTGTGTCTTGAGGTGGTGAGTGATATTTCACGTGGCTGTAATAGTGGGTTGCGAAAATGCAGCACATTGTCAGTTGTGTCATTTTCCTCAGGCGTTAATTGTTCGGTTTCGAATAATTCGGCCAGCATTACCTTGCCCGGCAAAGTATCTAAGTGCGTACCGTGCGTCGTGTAGCTAGTCATTACCGCTTGTATGGCGGGCTGTTGAAAAATTTGATTGACACAAAAAATAATGGCATTTGATGAACGTCGAGAAAAATCCAATGGTGTTGCTTTAGCATCCAGATGACTATGTAGCCACTGACTTGCCTGCTTTTGCAATGCAGGGTTGGCACGACGAAAACTGTATATAGATTGCTTTTCATCACCGACCAGAAAAACACTGCGCGCTCGTTGCTCAGGATTTGCCGCAATCTCCTCTAAAATAGGTGACAGTAAATGCCATTGTGTTGGGTTGGTATCCTGAAATTCATCAATTAAAATATGGTCGATGCGCTGGTCTATTTTATATTGCACCCATTGCGCGTTATCGGCATGCTGCAATAGTTCATAACATTTCCATTCCAGGTCGGTAAAATCAAGAAACCGCATCTGGTTTTTAAGTTGCTGGTAGATTTCCAGGTAGCGATTGCCAGAAAAATACCAGGCAGAATTTATTTTTAGACTGAGTAAGCGTTTCAGTTGCTCATTAACTTGCTGTATCTCTGCTGAAATTTCCTGATGCAAAGCAAGAAATTTTTCCGTATTTTCAGTGCCCAGCTTTTTTTCCATAGCGGCGCTATATTTGCGCCCCTGTATCAGTGGCTCTCCATCTTTTTTAAGGAAGGCGGATTTAAGCTGTGAAAACAGTGCGTCAGCATTGGTTGTTAGGTTTTGTGATGTTAATACTTTATCTATCGTATTCGCATGTTTTTCACTGCTGGTATTTTTTATTTCCCGCAACAGATTGGCAAACACCATTAATGGTTGTTGCTTGTTGCCATTAAAAAAGCGTTCTATCGGGCCATCGTTGTCGCCATATGATTGCTCATCCAGTTGCAGCAGTTTCGTCAGTGTACGACAGGCAAAATCGACCGGTTTATTTGTATGTCGCGTGTACGCCCACCAATCACTGCGTTGCGCCAAAAAACTCCCGAGGGCCGTCTGTGTATTATCCGGGCCGTTACAAAATGCCATGATGGTATCTAGTTCCTCATTGAGGGCTGTTGATGCAGACGTTTTAAGTGACGCTTCATCGAATAACATTTGCCATGCTTGTCGTTCCAGCAGGCTAGCGTCTTCCAGCAGTTCAAAGCCGGGAGGAATGTCTGCCTCCAACGGGAAACGTGACAGGATATCCTGGCAGAAGGCGTGGAAAGTTTGAATGCGCACCGGGTGCAGACTGTGCATCAGTTTTTCGTATAAACCGACAGCGACTTGCCGCGTTTGCTGGTTCGCCTCAGCGCCCATCATTCGCAACAGAACATCGAGGTCTTGATCTGTGGCAACCGCCATTTCAAATAACCGTTCGTTCAAGCGAATCTGCATTTCACCAGCCGCTTTTCGAGTAAAGGTAAGGGCGATGATATTGCCGGGTGCAGCATCGTTGAGCAACAGGCGTACGATGCGGGTAATTAACAACCAGGTTTTACCGCTGCCGGCGGAGGCGGAGACGGTGGCATTTAGGGTGGGGTTGCAGGCGTCTAGGGGGGTTAGTTTTTTGGTGGTGGGCATGGGGGGAGTTTATCTGGTGTTGTGGGTGTAGGCTATGCGGGTTTTTATGTTGGGTTAGTTTCTGCTTGGTATGGTTGATGTTGGACGATTGCGGTTTTCGCACCGCAGACGAGTCACTTCTCGCTGGATTGGCAGGTTTATATTTATTCATGACGGAATTTTGTTTGTTTGACCCGTGAGTTTCGCCTTTTACGGCGAGTGACTCTTTTGCAACAGCTCAAAAGAGTAACCAGAAAAAGCCGTCGCTACGCCTGGCGCCCCTGTTAAAAGGCACAGGGGTTCCCATTGCTGGTCAGTCGCTAACATGCTGCGGCAGAACTCACCCACAAAAAACGTGGGCTCAGACAACTGCCACAGAAAGCCCATGTTAGCGACTGACCAGCAATGGCTTGGCTAAGGCGAGACAAGGTCAAAAGCTTAAAAGCAAAGAAATAAAAAACCCAAAACCAAAGTCCTGAAACCCAGACAAAATCCCAGCCCAAAACTGGGCAGCATCTACAATACAACAGAGTGCAAACCAACCCAATCAAAAACATCTGTTTTGTTGTTGATGTATCCCCCACCTTAGCAAGCCATTTAGGGCGTGGTATTCGCATGGGTTTTCTGTGCCAGTTGTTTGAGCCCACGTGCCTTTTACGTGGGTGAGTTCTGGCACAGCATGCGAATGCCGCGCCCTAAATGGGAACCCCTGTGCTTCACAACAGGGGTGCAGCTAACGTGGCGGCTTTTTCTGGTTACTCTTTTGAGCTGTTGCAAAAGAGTGACTCGCCCGCGGTGCGAAAACCGCAATGCCAAATACAACTCCCAACCTTACAAATAAGCCCCTCACCACGTGCAACAACAAAAAAACAAAAAATTGCCGCTAAAATATTCTGGTGTTAAAGTAGCAAAAAATTTAAAATCCCATATAACAAAAAAAACAGGGCACCCAGCCACATGAGCCAAATTATATGAGCAAATACGATGCCTCCTCCATCGAGGTATTAACCGGTCTAGAACCGGTGCAGAAACGCCCCGGCATGTACACCGATACTACCCGCCCCAACCATCTGGCGCAGGAAGTCATCGATAACAGTGTTGACGAGGCGATTGCCGGTCATGCCAGTAAAATCGATGTCGTGCTATTTAAGGACGGTTCTATTAGTGTCACCGACGATGGACGCGGTATGCCGGTGGACATTCATCCTGAAGAAGGTATTCCCGGTGTTGAGGTTATTTTGACTCGGCTGCATGCCGGCGGTAAATTCTCCAATAAAAATTATGAATTCTCTGGCGGCCTTCATGGCGTTGGTGTTTCTGTGGTTAATGCTCTGTCATCAAAAGTCACGGTAGAAGTTCGCCGGGATGGCAGTGTGTTTGAAATGGAATTTAAGCATGGCGAAAAAACCAGTAAGCTGAAAAAAACGGGCACTGTTGGCAAACGCAATACCGGCACTAAAATTCATTTCTGGCCGGAGAAGAAATATTTTGATAGCGCTGTTTTTTCTATCCGACATCTAAAACACGTACTGCGTGCAAAAGCGGTATTGTGTTCTGGTTTGGAAGTTAGTTTTACTGAAGAAAAAACCGGAACCGATAAAAATGAAAGGCAGAGCTGGATCTACGAAGGTGGACTGGCCGATTATCTCGGTGAAAGTATTTATGAACGGCAATGCCTGCCGACGGAACCCTTTGTCGGGACTATGGCAAGCTCTACCGAAGCGGTGGACTGGGCGCTGACCTGGCAAGTGGAAGCCGGTGAGTTGACCACAGAATCCTATGTCAATCTCATACCAACCGCGCTGGGTGGTACGCATGTTAATGGTCTGCGTACTGGTTTAACTGAAGCCTTGCGTGAGTTTTGTGAACTACGCAGTCTATTGCCGCGCGGCGTAAAACTTAGCCCGGAAGATGTTTGGGATAAGGTGTGTTACGTGTTGTCCGTTAAATTGGCTGACCCGCAATTTTCTGGGCAAACCAAAGAGCGTTTATCGTCACGCGAATGTGCCGCCTTTGTTTCAGGTGTGGTTAAGGATGCATTTAGCCTATGGTTGAATCAGCATACCGAAGCCGGTGAATCGATTGCTATGCTGGCCATCGAAAATGCACAACAACGTTTGCGTGCGGGCAAAAAAGTTATTCGTAAAAAAATCACCAGTGGCCCGGCATTACCCGGGAAACTATCCGATTGTTCGGCGCAAGATTTATCTCGCACAGAGTTGTTTTTAGTGGAAGGTGAATCTGCGGGCGGTAGTGCAAAGCAAGCGCGAGACCGCGTTTTTCAGGCGATTATGCCGCTGCGTGGAAAAATATTAAACACCTGGGAAGTCGAACACGATCAAGTACTGGCATCACAGGAAGTGCACGATATTTCTATTGCAATCGGTGTTGAACCCGGTTCATCTGAGCTGAAAGATTTACGCTACGGAAAAGTCTGCATTCTTGCCGATGCGGATTCAGACGGTTACCACATTGCCACATTATTATGCGCCCTATTTTTACGTCACTTTAGACCGTTAGTCGAAGCCGGTCATATCTATGTCGCCATGCCCCCGTTGTTTCGTATTGATGTCGCAAAAGAAGTCTTTTATGCGCTAGACGAACCGGAAAAACAAGGCATACTGGATCGTATCGAAGCCGAAAAAAAACGCGGTAAAGTTTCCGTCACGCGATTTAAAGGCCTGGGTGAAATGAACCCGATGCAGTTGCGAGTAACAACGCTGGCTCCCGATACTCGGCGACTGGTTCAGCTAACGCTGGGTGAAGGCAACGAAAGTTATTCTATGCTTGATATGTTGTTGGCAAAAAAACGCGCCCCGGATAGAAAGGCGTGGCTGGAAACAAAAGGTGCACTGGCAGAAATCTAAAAGGCAGTTAACAGTTAATAGTGAACAGCATGGACTATTAACTTTATACCGATTTATTCACTATTAATTATTCACTGAACTATTTATGACATCTCAATCTGAATTAGAATTCGAAGGCGTTGAAAAGCTGCCGCTCTCTGAATTTACTGAACGTGCGTATCTGGACTATTCCATGTACGTTATTCTCGACCGTGCCTTGCCATTTATTGGCGATGGTTTAAAACCGGTGCAGCGGCGTATTGTGTACGCCATGTCTGAGTTGGGGTTGAGCGCCTCTTCAAAACATAAAAAATCAGCGCGTACGGTGGGTGATGTTTTAGGTAAATTTCATCCACACGGTGACAGTGCTTGTTATGAAGCGATGGTATTGATGGCGCAGCCTTTTTCTTATCGCTATCCATTGGTTGATGGGCAGGGTAACTGGGGTGCGCCGGATGATCCAAAATCATTTGCTGCTATGCGTTATACCGAATCACGTTTGGCGAGGTATTCTGAAACTTTATTGAGTGAGCTGGGGCAGGGCACGGTTAACTGGAAGCCCAACTTTGATGGCACTATGGATGAGCCGGAATCGTTACCGGCGCGGCTACCCAATGTATTGTTGAATGGCGGTACAGGTATTGCCGTGGGCATGGCGACAGACATACCGCCGCATAATTTAACAGAAGTTGCCAGTGCATGTCTGCGGCTACTGGACAGCCCGAAATCTACACTGGCAGAACTTTGTGAACATATTAAAGGGCCGGATTTTCCGACTGAAGCGGAAATTATCACCCCTAAAAAAGATATTCTGGAAATTTATCAGACTGGTCGCGGTGGCATACGGCAACGCGCGGTTTATGAAATGGAAGATGGTGTGGTAATTATTACCGCCTTGCCCTATCAGGTTTCCGGTAACAAAATTTTGGAGCAGATTGCGGCGCAGATGAATGCTAAAAAACTGCCCATGGTAGAAGATTTACGTGATGAGTCGGATCATGAAAATCCTACACGACTGCTCATTATGCCCAGATCTGGTAGAGGTGCCAACAAGGTAAATATCGAGGAGTTGATGGCACATTTATTTGCCACCACTGATCTGGAACGCAGTTATCGCGTTAATATGAACATGATCGGTATCGATGGAAGACCTCAGGTTAAGGATCTGCGTTCATTGCTAGAAGAATGGCTGAAATATCGTACCATTACAGTACGCCGGCGTTTGCAATGGCGACTCGATAAAATCAACAAGCGGTTACACATACTAGACGCTTTAATGATAGCGTTTTTGAATATCGACGAAGTGATTGCCATTATTCGAGAGCACGACAAACCTAAACCGGTGTTGATGGCACGGTTTGAAATTTCGGATATACAGGCGGAAGCGATTCTTGATTTGAAGTTGCGCCATCTGGCAAAACTCGAAGAAATGAAAATTCGCGGTGAGCAGGATGAGCTAGAAACTGAGCGCGAGTATCTGGAAAAAATATTGGCTTCGGAAAAACGCTTGAAAACATTAATCCGCAAAGAAATTATTGCGGATGCTGAAAAATATGGCGATGCTCGTCGCTCACCTATTGTTGAGCGCAGTGCGGCGCAGGCAATTAGTGAAACGGCACTGATTTCCAGTGAAGCGATTACTGTCGTGTTATCGGCAAAAGGCTGGGTACGTTCTGCCAAAGGTCATGAGATCGATGCGCTGAAACTAAACTACAAAGCGGGCGATGGGTTTTTGGTATCGGCTACCGGTAAAAGTAATCAGGCGGCAGTATTCCTTGACTCCAGTGGTCGTGCCTATACTTTGCCAGCGCACAAATTGCCATCAGCACGGGGGCAGGGCGACCCTCTCAGTAGTTACTTTACGCCGACACCCGGCGCACATTTCGTTGGCGTGATTATTGGTAACCCTGATGATCTTTATTTGCTGGCGAGCAATTTTGGTTATGGTTTTGTGGTGCGCCTTGGTGACATGCATGCCAATGCTAAAAAAGGTAAAGCGGTGCTTAATGTTGGTAAGCAGGCACAGGCTTTAGCACCGGTTAAAATTAGTGATGTTGCAAACGATCAGATCGTTGCCGTGAGTTCTGCGGGTCATATGCTGGTCACGCCGATTGAGCAATTGCCACAGATGGGCAAGGGTAAGGGCAATAAAATAATTAATATTCCGTCAAAATTATTAAAAGCCGATGAAGAAAAAGTGGTGGCCATTACCGTGGTGCCGGAAAAAGGCAAGTTGGTCGTGCATTCAGGAAAAAAATACAAAACCATGAAAGCCTCTGAGCTAGAAGCCTATGCGGGTGAACGTGGTCGTCGTGGTTTAAAATTGTCGCAAGGATATCGTGTGGTCGATCGTTTGGTGGTGGAATAAACGGTATTCATTTGCTCATTGGCTTTTGTTGTATAGCCAGAGTTAGGTGTCTGTTATTGACACACAACAGACGTCTGGGGAACGACCTCCTTTGCTGTTTGTTATTCGTTGGCAATTAAAAACTTTAAAAACTAAGGGGTCCGCGAAGCACGCGAAATACGCGAAAAAAGCAAAAGAAACAAGATATTATTTTCTGTTTTTTTCGCGTATTTTGCGTTGTTCGCGGACAATCCTCTATCTTTATGACTGTCCGCTTATGCCCAAAAGCAGACATTCTCCTAGGGGATGTTTAGCCGGACATTTCGGTGAAATCGTATTCCATTTCTGGCTGTGGTTCCTGCAAGAAATAACCTTGAATGAAATTGACCCCCATACCCCATAATAACGACAGGCTGGCGGCATCTGGTACATGTTGTGCGATGCTTAATTTGCCGAGTTCAGCGGCTTGTTCGGTCATTCTTTTTATGGCGTCTTGATTTTGTGGGTTGTCGCCCAGGTCAGCCATGAAGTTGCTGTCTATGCGTATATAATCGGCGTGGATGTGATCCAGTAACTGGAATGGATTACTGCCGTTGCCAAAATCATCCAGCATAAAGCCGCAGCCCAAGGCTTTAAGTTTGTGTGAGAGGACTTTTGCATTTCTGAGATTAGTCACGGCAACGGATTCTTTGACTTCGAAATTCAGCGTGTTAGCGGGGATATTCTTTTCTTTTATTTGGTAACTGAGCCAATCGATCAGGGTTTTATCTTTCACAGAAGAAGCCGATAGTTTGATAAAGAATCGGGTGTTTTTACCTTGCTGCTGGCGCTTACTGTATTCTTGAATGGTTTGGTATAATACCCAGCGATCGATAGCGATAGACATGCCGATGCGTTCTGCCGCCGGTAGAAAGTCTTGTGGCATGATTAATCCACGTCGATCTTCTGTCTCCATCCTAACAAACACCTCATAGCGCTCGTTGGTGTCACCATGTAGGCTGACAATCGGTTGAAAGTGCAGTAAAAATCTGTCGTTTTTCAGGGCGTAGGTAAGTTGCTCCTTAACCTTGGTATCAACTTCGTGGCGTGTCAATTCACCTTTTTTAGGCTGGTAGACAAAGACCTGATTGGCACCTTTTTTTACCGCTTTGGCAATGGCTTTTTCCGAACGTGCCAGTATGTCGTTATACTCCGGTGAGTCGCTGTCAATGAGTACAATGCCGATGCTGCAGGTGGCATTGACGAGAGTATCTTTTATAGTGATATCAAGTTGTGACAGGGCTTTTTGTAGCTCAGCCGCATAACTTTCAATATTCTCTTTGGTGTAATCGACGGCGATGACAGTAAAGCTGTCATGGCTGTATCTGGAGAGTACGTCATCCTCACGTACAACGTTATTTAGTGCTTTCGCCGCTTCGATGATGTATTGATCTGACTCAATCATGCCGACCATATTTTTGATGTTTTCAAAATTATCGATGTGGATTTCCAATAAGGCAGCGGTGTACTTACCTTGTTCACAATCTTCAATGGTGGATTCGAGTTTTTCGATGCTGTATTGGCGATTAAAAAGACCGGTTAATTGGTCTTTTTGGCTAAGCAATTTTAGTTGTCGTTCTAATTCATCTGTATTGATGTCTTCTTTACGGATGATAATTTGAATGCAGGGTTCGCCATCAATTTGTGCCGGCGAAAATTCCATCTCTGCACTGAATTCATCGCTGTCTGGCTTACGCAAAACCGTATCAAGTTTTTCGATGCCACTTTCATTTTGGGTGTAGTCGCGTAAGAAAGTTTTAAAGTCGCCGCGCTCACCAGTGGCAACCATGTCCAGAATCGGCATGCCTTCTAGGTCATCTGATTCATCGATATCAAACAACTCAAGGTATGAGCGATTGGAATATACATGCATGCCTTCGTGAATATAGGCAATAGCAGCACGTGAGCTATCGAGCAATGAGCTACAGCGCCGCTCTGACTCTGAAAACGCTTTTTTATAATTGGCAATTTGCCGTGCACAACGAAGAGAGTGGTGTTCTCGTGTGATAATTAAAAGCAGGTGGCTAATGTCATCAAAACTAGTGGCGTCAACCGCACCTGCGCGCATCGCAGCTACCACATCGGGTTGCTGATTTTTGTTTACCGCAATAACGCGGCAGCTTTCAGTTCGTTTGTCTTTTTTAAGGCTGTCAACAGTTTGCTTGAGTGATATTAGCGCCATGCCTTCAAAATAAATAATAAGGTCGGGAATTTGTTTTTTTAAGGCTT
>CAZYYW010000016.1:0-3586 GCA_964651445.1 uncultured Thiotrichaceae bacterium | reverse complement strand
GTATGCTCTTTGATTTCGCCCAGCGTTATCGCGACTTTGCTTTGCAGAATTTGAACGGTCAGTTTATCATTTGTGTTGAATGCATGCGATGGCAAAATGGTACTCGACGCCTGCTTTAATGCTTTTATTCCTGGCAGCATCAAACAGTCAAAGGGGATTTCATTGGGGCGGTTTACGCGCTGTGCACTCGCGATAATCACTTTTGGTGAGATGACCTGCACGCCAATTTCTAAGCCGTGTTGCTGAGTAAATTGCATCCAGCGAATAACACCAATTCGCCATTCAAAATTATTTTTGCTATCAAATTCCTGTAGTGCAATGAGTTCACCGATTTGTGCCTTTGAGGTGTCATCGGAATTCCAGCGCAAGCAATAACCGCCGGCACTGATGTTGACAATTTGCCAATGTGAGTCAGTCGTTTTGTTGCCGACTTTGACCTTATTCTCATGAATGAGTTTTTGTTCGTTGGCATAGGTATCGGTCATGGTGCGACCTTTTGCGATCATGTCCCAGGTATTATTTTCTGCTGCACCGATTTCGGTATGCGTCATGTAGCCGTCATTTTCTTCTGAGCTGGTAATGGCTTCCAGGGTAAAGTCTGGATCTTGTTTGGTGGATGCAGAGGTACGAACAAAGCCGGATTTAGTATCAATAGTACTATCTGTGTCCAGCGATTTGCGAATAACTTTGGCGGTGCGTGATAAGCCGATGGCAATATTGATATGCTCGTCGCGATTAGCGCGCGAGAAACGACGCTTGGCGTTTACGCCCCAGGAAGCGGTCAGTACGTTTAGTGTTTCCAGTGGGATAGCGTCGCCGACTGCAATCTTCTGTTTTTGCTTGCTTTGTTCGTCGATGATGACGTTAACATGGGCGACCAGTTTGCTGGCATTCAGTGTTCGAATGACGATATCTTCGGCCAGATCATCTTTGCTGAGATAACCGGGAGGGGAGTCTTCGTGTATTCGCATGCTGAACTGGTGGTCAATCATATTTTCAGTGGCATGCCGGCTGATGCTGACATATTTTGCCCAGTCAAACAGCGCATTGAAAACGCGCTCACTGTCGCGTTGTCTTAGTGCAATCGGTCGCGCAAGTGAGAATAATATAATTTGCTTGTAACTGTTGTCGATGGTCGATTTGTTTTCTTTTTTATCGCCACCGTGAATAACAATTTCTGTAAGTCCTTTGCTTTCTGCAAAGGCATACAGTTGGTGTGCGTCATGCCATAGATTTTTTGGGCAAGGCTCATACACTTCACTGGCGCGTAGTAGCATTTCCGCAAGGTAGTTTATAGCGCGACAGATGGCAGTACTCAATGTTTTTTCGTCAACTCTAATACCAACTTTTATGGCTGCGTCAGATGCGATAATTTGGTACCCGTAAACCAGTTCCTGTAATAATGATTGATTAAGATTAACAATTTTCTTGCTTTTATCAGGCAGTGGTAAGGTGCGGTTGATAAAATATTTTTTAAGGTTGTTGAATATGCCGCGTGTCAACTCGCGTAGCATTTCCATGTTTTCCAGACGATGTTTGTTTGGCATTGTCTGCCGATTAAGGTCACGCAGGATAAGAAAAGTCTGCTTGGTCAATTCGCCCATATTTGTATTGGGCAGAGCGGACAAAACCTTCTTTAATTTTCGAGGGTGATTGGGGGTTGCATCTTTTGCAGCGGCTGTTTGTTCGGGTATATTTAAGTTCATCTTTATTTTGTTACTGCTTAACATTTGTTCGTGGTTGTATATAAAACAATGGCTTGGCAGTTTATTTGTTATTATTCCATGCTTGACTCTTATTGTAGCTTAGATACGAAAAATTGCTGTTTTTGCTTGCTTTCCGGCGATTTCTTGTACTAGCTTGGGGACTAAATACCCCGGTAATTGCTGTTCCATTTTGGTTTTTATTGCCAATGCCGATTGCTTGTTAACCTCAAAATGCATCGCACCAGCTACTGGGTCGAGCAGATGCAGGTAGTAGGGCAAGGTTTGACACTGAAACAATCGCTTGCTTAGTGCTATTAGTGTATCGGCATCATCATTAATTCCCTTAAGTAGTACACTTTGGTTCAGCAGGGTAACACCCGCCTGGCGTAACTGCTGTAAACAGTTGTATTCGGCCTGCTGTAACTCATTGGCGTGGTTGGCGTGGATCACCATCACTACCTGGAAGCGGCTGGACTGTAATATTTGTAACAGTCCGGTATTGATTCGGCTGGGTAAAACCACGGGCAGTCGCGTGTGGATACGCAGAGTCTGCAATTGCGGAATGGTTTGCAAACTTTCGATTAAATGCGCTAGTTTTGTATTGTCGAGCACTAACGGGTCGCCACCACTTAAGATTATTTCATCGATTTCAGAGTGTATTGTCAGATAATCCAGTGCCTGCTGCAAAGCTTTACTGGTGCAAGAAGATTGTTGATAAGGGTAGTGCCGGCGAAAACAGTAACGGCAGTGGATGGCGCAGGCGCCGGTGCTGATTAACAACGCACGTCCGTGATATTTATGCAATAAACCGGGTGTCGCTAGGGCATCGATATCCGCGACCGGATCGGTGACACCCGCTGCTTGTGTTGCCTGATGATGTTCTATGTTTAACGGTAGTACTTGTCTCAGCAGAGGATCGTTGATATCGCCAACCTGCATTTTCCTGATATAGCTTTCTGTCACCCGACATTTAAAATCGGGTTGTGCGTCTGTCAGTTCATGCGGGTCAACAAGCTTTAGTCGTTTCAGTAATGCGCTTGCAGAAGTGTTGGCGTTAGCCAATTCGGTTTTCCAGTTTGCACCGTTTTCGATTAAATCGGTGGACTGGCTGAGTCTATTGGCTGAAATTTTGAGGGTTTGTGACATCGGTGTTGGTTTATTATAATTAATCGGAAGTTACGTTGGCGTAGCCTTAAACATACAAGTTAATACGAATTCAGGGTAATATAGTGGCACTCCAATTAACGCGCAGAAAGGCGAAAGTTTAACATGGCAACATACAGTACCAATCAGTTTAAAAATGGTTTAAAGATTATTCTTGATGGCGATCCTTGTTCTATCACCGATAATAAAGTAGTGAAACCGGGCAAAGGGCAGGCGTTTAATAAAATCAAAGCTAAAAATTTGCGGACTGGGCGAGTTTTGGAGCGTACGCTTAAATCGACAGAGTCAGTGGAAGCAGCGGATGTCGATGAACTGAACGTGGAATATCTCTACAGTGATGGTGAGTCCTGGCACTTTATGGATCCAATCAGCTTTGAGCAATACGCTGCAGATGCGGTGGCGGTCGGTGATGCCATAAAATGGCTAAAAGGTCAGGAAGTTTGTGTCATGACTTTGTGGGATGGTTCGCCATTAATGATAACGCTGCCTAATTTTGTAGAACTGGCAGTGGCGCAAACCGACCCGGGCTTAAAAGGGGATACCGCGCAAGGCGCAACCAAGCCAGCAACATTAGAGACCGGCGCTGAAGTGAAAGTACCCTTGTTTATAAATCAAGGTGACATCCTGAAAATAGATACCCGTACGGGAGACTATGTCTCTCGCGCCTGATAACGCAGTTATCTGCCTTTCCAAATAAGCGCGTGTTTGATTGTGTC
>CAZYYW010000015.1:0-31491 GCA_964651445.1 uncultured Thiotrichaceae bacterium | reverse complement strand
AATTCACTATGGATGGGTATTTAGAAATGCTCACAGGGTGATTATAAAATAAAGAGCACGCTTAGGGTATTCTCTGCACCTATAGGGTGTTTAGAGATACCTGCGAACCTCGAGTTAATTATATATTAATCACCACGCCGGCAATGGCATCATCATCTGTATTATGTTCTGGCTCACATAGAATTAAACGGTTGTGTTCTATACCGCTATTGTCTACCAGATGATTTTTGCTGTTAACCTGACGTTCTCTCGCCAATTGTTTTAGTTGTAAAAGCTGTTCCTTGTTGAGCTTGATATCAGTCGTTTTTTTGTCGGTATCTATCGGCTCTTTTAGCTTTGGATAAAGTGCAAGTGCATCATGCTGATTGGTAACGCCACACAGAGTTAAATGTACTTTTGGTTTTTCAGTTAATAATTTACTTAAGCCATCTAATTGTTGTTTGCCACTATCGCTAAGTTTTGATTCGCCAGGGGGAAATTCAATAGGGTCGAAATTAAGCGCGGTGGCAAGGTTAAAGGCGAGGTGACCACCCGCGTAGATTAGGCCATAGGGTGTATAAAAGGTAATCAGCGTTACCGTAGCCGCTTTCGAGGTTGCTTTAATAATGGCATCCATCGGGTTGAAACTAGGGTTGTTAACATCACCCGTGATCGGAATATCAAGGTGAATACTGTCGTCTTTGTCACGCAGTAAAACCAGTGTTTGATTTAATGGCATGCCGAACTTTTCATTGAGTTTATCAGCATCTTGTTTGCTGCCGGCTTTGATATTAAAGTGATGCAGTGACAGTGCAATGTTACTGTCCAGTTGGCCATCAATTGCCAGCAGTGTCAGGTCAGCGTCTAATTGCCCGCTTTTTATAGTATGTCCAATGGCTTTTTTAGTGGCAGGTGAGGCGGCACGTAAGTCAAAACCTTTTAGTTTACCGCTGGCATCAAAGGAAATTTTTTCAGCGAAAGGTTTAGCCGTGCCCGCAAGATCGATAGTACCGTGGCGCGTGGTTTTAGCAAATAGTTTAAAGTCAGTGTTTTCAGTAGGTTTGTTAGAGTAGAGCTTGTTTAGCTCAAGGTTAAACTCATTTAGACCAACGGTCATTGTGGGCTGCGTACTGTTATCGGTAAAAGACACTGACTTGTCGGTGTTTATCTCAAGCTTAGACAGCGCGATAATAAAGGCATCTTTATTGTTTATTTCCGGCGTTGTTTGATCGGTGGTTTTAGTTGAAGATACTTCGTTTGTATGATTATTTTTTTCGTGGCTTAACCATTTGTCGTGTTCCCAAGTGCCATTTTTATTTTTTGAAAAGGCGGCTGCTAGTCCGCTTAGCGCAATGCTGTTAATTGACAAGGCATCGGTCTGGTATTGAATGTTGTTGATTGCAAGCTGCTCAAAACTAATGCTGTTGTCATCGGTTTTTTTACTGCGTTGCATAGCGGTTAAGTGGTCTAATTTTAAATCTTCCACACTAACGCTTAAGTCGTTCGTTACTTCCAAACGTGATAATGCTAGTGAGTCAAACTCAAGAAGTTTCCTGTCGATGCTGTGGTTATGAAGGGCGGGTTGCTCGAAACCAAGATCACCTTGTAACAATAAGCCTGCGGTTGCAGTGTTTATGGCTTCGCTATCAAAATTAATTTTTCCTTGCCAGTTAAGTTGTTGCATGGTCAGGCAGTAGTAAAGTGAAGCTGGTTGGTCGAGATAGCAGAGGTCTGAATGCTCAATGATTACATTGTTGAGGCTGAATTTAAAACCGGATGATTTTGAATCGATGCGAGTTGTTGCTTCGTTAGGCGGCGAAGGCGTTTTCTGACTTGGCGGCAGCCATTGTTCAAACTCCCACTGTGATTTGTTTTCTTTGACTAAATAAAGACCGGGCTGGTCTATTTTAATGTTATCAATGGACAGCGAGTTCAAGTTTGTCAGGGTGATATCATTGATGAGTAATCTAGAAAAACGTAGGGCGTCAATGTGTTTTTCATCATCACGTTGCAGTAATGACAGTTGCTTCATGTCCAGACGTTTTATTTGCAGTTTATTTAAGCCGGTAATAACAACATCGTTTAGCGTGTTTGATTTTGATTCCAGCAACTTACGGTTTAGCTTATTATCAATAATGCTAAGGCCGTTCAGGGTAAAATCTCCGCTTGATGTTAGCAACATATCAGTGTTGCCTGGGGATGTTGTGTCGTCAGCATAACGTATGTTGCCTGTCCAAAGCATTTCGTCTAGCTCGACGCAGTAATCAACGAATAATGATTGCTGGTTGGCGTCAGCAAGTATGGCAGTGTGTTGTAAATAACAAATGTTTAATTTGTTGAACGTGACTTCGCCAAGGGAGGCTGCCCATGCTTGAACATTTTCCTCTGCACTTGCGTCAAGCATGGGTTGGCTTTGCCTGCTGTGCGCTGATTGTGTGTCTGCTTGCGCTAGCGGTAATCGTACGCCGCCAATAATAATGACATCTTGGTAGTGTTTGATAGGAATGCTGAGCGTATCCAACACAATTTTGTTGACGGTAATTGTTTTGCTGGTGAGAGGTTTCCACTGCCAGTGTAGTTCAATCAAATTGATATTAAACAGCGGTTCACCATTCTTGTTGCCAGTCACATTTTTTAGATGCAAGGAGCCATTTGTAAAACTTATTTCGATGGCGTCGATATTGGCATCGATGCCCTGATCTTTTAACCAAGAAGTAGCGCCGAAAATGATTGCCGGTGATAAAGCGATACGCAGAGCGATAAACAGTACCGTCAGGATCAGCAGGATAAAGATAAATAGACTGCCGCGAGGGTGGCGACAGCGAAAAGCCTGTAACTGTTTAAACATAGTGTTCGTTATTCTTTAGGTAAAGATTTATGTATCATTTGCAGGATATTATACTGCATGTTCTTATCCAGTAAGCGGCGCGCATACCGACCTTTGTTGACGGCATACTCATTAAGCGCCATTTTGTTTTCGTCATCGATGGTGATGTAGTTTTTTTCAAGCAGTGAGTTAATAAAATTGGCAATTAATTTCTTGTCAAAAAAATCCGGTGAGTTTATTTCATACATTAAGGACAACCGTTGCGCCATTAAGTAGCATAATTGCTCCAGACGTTCGCGAGACAGAGTGTTTGAGCCGTGTTCTGCGAGTAAGGCAAAAATCATATAATACAGCTCCAGTACGGGTGAAACCACCTGCGCCATCGTGGTGAGCTGTGCATGTTGCTCGGTGCTTATCGCGGGACGACTAAAACTGTCATCTTCTTCATGGTAAATAATTAAGCTTGTGCTACTGAAGTAAAGCAAGACATGGTCGATGACTGATTTTGAGTTTTTACTTGACCAGGGCAGATAAAATTCATTTTTTAGAAAAGGGTAGGCGATTTTTATATAGCGTTGAATATTTTCACGGCTAATATGGGCGTAGTTGTTAAAACAGCAGGCAACCAGCGATGGTATTGCCAGCAAGTGTAGAATGTTATTGCGGTAATAGGTCAGCATAATGGCATGGGATTTATCGAGATAGATAAAGTCACCCATTTCATGTTGTCGTCGCTTGACCAGACCAAGCGCTTCGCCGTGGTGTATCTGTTTTATCGCCGATTGTTGTGTCAGGGTTATTTGTTCCGCGTAGTTCAGGTGTTTGATCATATCGCTATACAGCGAAAGCGTGCGCTCCAATTCCGACTCATCCATGGTTTGGTTGGGCGCTGCCAGCAGTGCAGTGGCTATCAGGTTAGTGGAATTGACCGCACAGCTCTGGTTAATACCTTGCATAATTAGTTTTGATGTCTGCATGACGGCAGATCTCAACCAGGGTGGACGCTGTGTATCATCGTAGCGGAGGCTTTTCCATTGTGGCTGCTGTTCATCGAGCACTGTATTTAATAAAACAGGTTGGCCGAAACTGGTGGTTACACGTCCGTAAAAACCACGAATATTTAGAATGGAGCGCAACGAGCTGAGAAAAGTTTCGGATTTTTTATCATCACCTTTTAGTTCGGCAAGGTAGGATTTGCTCTCTATCATTTTTTCATAACCGATATAAACCGGAATAAAAGCGATTGGCCGATGTTGGTATTTTAAGAATGCACGAATGGTCATTGCCAGCATGCCCGGCTTGGCTTGCAGTAAGCGTCCGGTACGGCTACGACCACCTTCAATAAAGTATTCGATAGGCATGCCTTGAGAAATCTGTGAGGCAAGGTATTCAAACATCACGGTTGAGTACAACGCATTGTCTTTAAAGCTGCGTCGAATAAAAAAAGCGCCACCATTTCGTAGTACTGAGCCAATCACAGGCATGTTTAGGTTTTTGCCGGCAGCGATGTAGGGGATCGCCAGTCCTTCATTATGGATAACGTAGGACAATAATAAATAGTCAATATGGCTGCGGTGGCAGGGTACGTAAATCAGCTCATGTGTTAATGCCAGTTGGTGCAGTTGGCTGCTAAATTTTACATCAATACCGGAATAAAATTTATTCCAGAAACGGGCGAGTACACGTTGTGCAATCTGAATAGTGATATAACTGCGGTCGGCGACAATTTCATTTAGGTAGTTATTGGCAATTTTAGTCGCCTTGTAGACAGAGATATTATCTTGTTGGCAACGCGCATTGATGGCTTTAACAATTTCTTTATTGCCCAGTAAATTGCGCACCAGTGTGCGTCGGTGGGAAATATCGGGGCCTAGGGTTGCGGTTTTAATTTCCTGCAGTCGCTCGGTCAACGTCTGCTGCAGTTTGTCGACGGTGTGTGTTGTTGTTTCATTCATTAAATCGCGTAGCGAGATAGCAGGCGAAAATTGCAGCAGGGTATTTTTGCCATTGAATAAAATAGTAAAAAAACGTCTAAAACGTCCGGCAAAGCCCCAAGTGTCAGAAAATAATACGCGCAGCCAGTGTTTTTGTTTGAGTACCGGGCGTCCCCAGAATACAATCAGGGGGACAAAAAACACCTCAAGTTCAGGGTCGTCCAATAGCGCCTGATGCAAACCAATCAGCATTTTTGAGCACTTGTTTTTTTGTTGTAGCCAGGCTTTTAAAGGTTGCGCAGGTGCCACGGTATAAACGTGATGCCATTTTTTTAAGGCAGGTTGCGCGATACGTTTCATCGGCGGAGCAAGGTTTAATTGCCGGCACTCGTGCTCGACCACCAGTAAATCTGTCCACGCCCGTGATTGCAAAACATAGATGACCACGGTTTTATCATCAATCTCCGGGCTTTTTTCGGTTTTGATGACATCGGTCTTTATCCACAGATAAAGTAATTTTTGAGCGAGATAGGTGATCGGTGAAGGCAGTTTCATAGTGCTGTATCTTTACAGATAGTGGCAGGGGAAGGCTAGCCATAAATTGTGTAAAACGGATATATCATGACTTTATGCTAGGTTTTATCGCTGCGTTGATAATATAGAAGCCGATGAACCGTCACAAAAATTTACACGTGTTTTTATCTGCCATCACGTCAGGAAGCAGTAAACTTAATAAATATCAGCAGGTTATGAGTGTGTGGTCACATTGAGAGAAGGTTTTGACAAAAGCGCCTGTCGGTTTAGTTGACAGAATCATGATTTGAGCGCTTGAAATTGCACCATATTTTTTTACAGATGAGCGCGGTACAAGTAAGCTATTGATTAAACAGGTTCAATTGAAGATTGGCGCAGAGGTTGCATTGGTTCTATGCAAGTTATAATACATGATGAAATAAAGCACTTGAACAGTGATAGTGCAATAATTACGGAAAAGGAAAATATTGTGAATAAATACAAAAATATAATACTCAGCAGTTTACTGCTTTTTGGCGCATCCAGTGCGCAGGCCGTACCAATTACGGGCACTATGGAAATGGGTGGCAGTTTTATTGCCCTAGATAGATTAGGTAATGCTACCACTGCCGCATCAGCGGTTGCCATCGATTTTAATTTCTTTGGTCTTGATAAGTTTGTAGTGAATGCGGGCGATGGCGACTTTTCGGGTCTAGCAGGCAGCTATGGTGACATTAAAGACTTTACCTTTGATCCCTTTGTGGCACCGATTGCTGACTTTTGGAGTATCGCGGGTTTTTCTTTTGAATTAACCGACGTGGTGCGTGGTGTTAGTGGTGATCCAGCCAGCTTCCTCATACTAAATGGTGTTGGCACCATCAGTGCGTTAGGTTTTGATGATACAGCCGCTAACTGGTGGTTCTCTGGTGATACCACGGGTACGGGCACTTTTAGCTGGTCTGCGACGTCAGCAGTTGCTGTGCCTGAGCCGGGTCTGTTGTTGTTATTGTCAATGGGTTTAATTGGTTTTGGACTTCGTAAGAAGCTAATAAACCGTTAATTCATTTGTTGGCTAAAGATAGTTAACTAAAGATTAAACAATAATTTTTTTTGGAAAATACGATTTAAGTCGTAATAACAGTGGAAATAAAGTTATGAATAAATTAAGCAAATTAATGTTAGCGGGTGTTTTGTCTCTGGCAGCAAGTGGTGCATTTGCGGCGACCATTACGGGTACTTTGAATTTAACAGGTGCTTATTTGGCTTCTGGCGGTACGGATTTATCCGATGCCACTATGATCGATTTAAGCGGTAATCCTGTTAATGCAACGGGAGCCAGTGATGACTTCTTGTTGACCATTACCTTTCCGCCTGTTACAGGTATCGGCTCAAGCGCGTCAGTCGATGCTTTTGTACCGGTGACCAACTTTTTGACCATTGGTGGCTGGCAGCTTGATCTTAGTACCTTAACTGTGACTGACCAGAGTTCGAGCCTGCTTAGCTTAGCTTAGCGGGTACCGGTGTGCTTACTGGCAATGGCTTTGATGCTACCATCGCGAACTGGACGTTCTCTGCTCAGAGTGTGACCTCTTACTCAATGACCGTTAGTGCGATACCGGTGCCTGCCGCTGTTTGGTTGTTTGCAACAGGTTTGCTTGGTCTGGTGGGAGTTGCCCGTAGAAAAGCAGTGGCCTGAAAAACAAAAGCCTGATAGATACAATTAAGGTTTGTAATAAAAAACCTCGCATTTGCGAGGTTTTTTTACGTCTGCTAAAAGCTTGATCCAGCGATTTACAACCACGATGGTTGGCATTGTCCAGTTCGTGTTTTGAATATCACGATAGTTGCTGTGGCAACCAGGTGGCAATGGCTGGCCAGTAAGCAATCATCGCCAGTACCAGTAACTGGATGCCAATAAAAGGCAAAACACCGCGGTAGATTTGCGTGGTTTTGATGGCGGCGGGTGCTACGCCGCGTAAATAAAACAGGGCGAAGCCAAAAGGGGGAGTTAAAAAGGATGTCTGTAGATTGATGGCAATTAATATACCTAGCCAGACTGGGTCGATGCCCATAGCGAGTAGTACTGGGCCTACAATGGGTACAATAACAAAGGTGATTTCAAGAAAATCAAGAACAAAGCCTAGTAGGAACATTACCAGCATAACAATAAACAGGGCATGATATTTGCCACCGCTTAAATCACCCAGTAGTTCATGAATTAACTCATCACCACCAAAACCACGAAATACTAGGGAGAATAAAGCAGCGCCGATGAGTATCATAAACACCATGCAACTTACCCGCGTGGTACTGCGCATGACATCTTGTAACGTTTTCAGGTTGAGCATTTTTTTTGATGCTGCGAGTCCCATAGCGCCAACAGCGCCGATGCCTGCGGCTTCGGTTGGTGTTGCTAGGCCGCCAATTATTGAACCCAATACCGCGAGTATCAACAGTAATGGCGGCATCAGGCTTTTAACGACAGCAAGCAGCAAATGCGTGTCACTAATGCCATCGTCACCTAGCTTGCTATTACCGATGGTTGCAGGCATGGCATTTTTGTCCAGTAGGGCGACAGCAATGATATAGATAATGTACAAAGTCACCAGTAATAAACCCGGAATGATGGCACCCAGAAATAAATCGCTGATAGAAATGGTTTCCGGGGCGAAAATACCCATATCCAACTGCGCCTGTTGGTAGGCATTGGACAGCACGTCACCGAGCAGTATCAGTACGATTGACGGTGGTATGATTTGCCCCAGCGTACCCGAGGCACAAATTAAACCGGTTGAAATTTTAGGGTCGTAACCGTGTTTTAACATGGTTGGCAACGACAACAGCCCCATGGTAACAACGGTAGCGCCGACGATACCGGTGCTGGCAGCAAGCAGCATACCAACCAGAACCACTGAGATAGCTAAACCGCCACGCATGCGTCCAAACAGACGCGACATGGTGATAAGCAGATCATCGGCGATTTTTGAGCGTTCCAGCATGACGCCCATAAACACAAATAACGGCACTGCCATTAACAGTTGATTGTCAATAATGCCGTATAGACGATTAGGCAGGGCTTCTAAAAAGGCAGGGTCAAAGGTGCCCGTCATTTCGCCAATTACGGCAAACATCAAGGCAGTGCCAGCGAGGGCAAATGCCACCGGATAGCCAATCAGTAGGACAACAAAGACCGCGGCAAACAGGTAAAACGGCATGTATTCCATTAGCCATGCTCTCCTGATGGGTTATTTATATTACTGCGGATGGTTTGTAGATTACGAACGATCTGGCTAATTGCCTGCAGGCAAAGCAGTGAAGTCATCACCAGAATTAGACTTTTTAATAGAAACACGCCGGGCAAACCACCGGCCTGGCGTGAGCCTTCCAATACCAACCAGCTACTGGCGATGTAGGACCAGCTTATCCAGGTAATAAACAGCATAACCGGCAGTAACAAAAACACCGCGCCGAATAAATCAACCCATGCTTTTCCGCGTGGCGAACATTGGCCGTAGAAAATATCGACCCGAACATGTGCGTCTTGTTGCAGGGTGTACGCCATGCCGACAAGAAAAATACTGGCGTGTAAATAAGTGGTAACTTCTTGCAGCGCAATCGAACCCGCATCAAACACATACCGTATAACAACAATAACAAAGGTAACCAATACCAGAAACAGGCTTAACCAAGAAACCGTGCGCCCACTCCAGTCGATAAAAGCCTCAACTTTTGTGGTCACTAGATCTATGGCTTTAGCTGTATTGTTGTTGACCATCAGCGGTTTATGTCCAGTAACTCATCAGTAGGTCATTGTTGGAAATTCTGTGCGCTAAAATGGACTGGAATTCCTCAGGATTTTTAGTGTGCACCAACTCACCATCGCGTGGAAAATGTTTGTCGTACAGTCGTGATAGCCAGAAACGTAAAGCACCCGCGCGTAACATCGCTGGCCAGTATTGCTGTTCAATAGCGGTCAATGGTCTGAAGCTATGGTAGTGCGACAGGAGAGCGGTCACTTTGTCTTTGTTTAAGCTAGCGTCTTCGTTGCTACACCAGTCATTGGCGGCGACGGCAAGGTCATACAATAAAACATCGTCGCAGGAGTAGTAAAAATCAATGATACCGCTAAATTGTGGCGGCTCACCAGACTCAGCGTCAGTACCGTGCCAGAGCGCGTTATCTCGAAACAGGTCAGCATGAATCACGCCACGCGGTAGATCGGCATGACGTTTTTGTTTTTGATAGTTGATCTCTTCATTGAGCATAGACTGCTCGTTTACGCTAAGTTTTTCGATCACTTTATGTGCGGTTTGCTGGCACCAGAGGGGCCCACGGGGGTTTGGTTGACGCGCCTCAAAACGTAATCCCGCTGCATGCAGCTTCCCCATCGCCATGCCCAGTTGCGTACAATGATCGACCGTGGTTTCGACAGTACTACCACCATCCAAGCGTTCCACTAATGCAATGGGTTTGTTCTTAAACTGGCTTAAATAATTTCCCTGTAAATCTGCCACCGGGTTTGCGCTGGGTACCTGATGATCGGCAAGATGGTGCATTAAATTAAGATAATACTGCATCTCAGCAAAGCTATGATGTTCAAAAATCGTTAAAACAAAACGACCGGCAGAGGTGTTGACAAAGTAGTTGGTGTTTTCAATGCCATCACTAATGCCTTGATAATTAAGCAGTTCGCCAACATTATAATTTGCCAGAAAAGTCTTGAGCTGGTCTTCTTCGATGGTGGTATAAACAGACATATGAAGTTTTGGGTTTGAAAAACCGTAAGGTGGTAGCGTTAGACGGAGTCGTTCACAATAATAAGGCGTGATTCTAGCGCATATTGCCACTTTACTAAATACATGTTGTACAGCTGTTAAAGCAAGACATGGTTTGTCATAATCCCCATCTGAAAATTTTTGTGAGTGTTTTGCCTGATGTCTGATAAAAAACCACCCTTTGTACTTGTCGATGGTTCGTCTTATTTGTTCCGCGCCTTCCACGCCCTGCCACCACTGACCAACAGCAAAGGGCAGGCGACGGGCGCCGTTTATGGCGTCATAAATATGCTTAACAAGCTAGTGGAAGAATATAAGCCTGAGCAGATTGGGGTGGTGTTTGATGCCAAAGGTAAGACCTTTCGTAATGACATGTATAAGGAATACAAGGCAAACCGCCCGCCAATGCCAGATGAATTACGCAGCCAGATTGCGCCGTTATATGAATTAGTGGAAGCCTTGGGTTATCCGATGATTATTGTCCCCGATGTCGAAGCGGACGACGTGATTGGTACTTATGCGCGAATGGCGACCGAACAGAAAGTAAACACGCTGGTCTCGACCGGTGACAAAGACCTGGCGCAACTGGTGAATGCACAGGTAACGCTAATCAATACCATGACCAATCTGGTGCTGGATGAAGCGGGCGTAATGAAAAAATTTGAGGTGCCGCCCAGTGCCATTATTGATTATCTGGCATTAATGGGTGATACCGCAGACAACATCCCCGGCATTCCAAAAGTCGGACCAAAAACCGCTGCTAAATGGCTTAAACAATATGAGACATTGGATAATCTGGTGGCACACGCCGATGAAATAAAAGGCAAAGTAGGCGAAAGCCTTCGTGAAAATTTGGATCAACTGCCGCTGTCTAAACAGCTAACCACCATTAAATGTGATGTTGCCCTGAAACAAGATATTGCTGAGCTGTCGATGCGGGCACCGGACGTGGAAAAGCTGCGTCAGATTTATACCGAGCTGGAGTTTAAAACCTGGTTATCAAATTTAAGCGATGGCGCGGAAGGAATAGAAGCGTCCGTTAAAAATGAACAGGTCGCAACGCAGTATGAAACCGTGCTGCAGCAAAAAAGCTTTGATCGCTGGCTGGAAAAACTTAAAACAGCCAAACAATTTGCCTTTGATACCGAAACCACCAGCCTGGATTATATGAAGGCACGGGTGGTCGGCGTGTCGTTTGCGATTGATGTCGGGGAAGCGGCTTACGTGCCGTTTGCCCATGATTATCCCGGTGCGCCTGACCAGCTTAGTGAAGCGGCGGTATTGGGTGCGTTAAAACCTTTACTGGAGGATGAGAGCAAACTTAAGATTGGGCAAAATCTGAAATACGATGCCCACGTTTTAGCCAATCATGGCATATCGCTACAAGGCATTGCACAGGATTCTATGCTGCAATCCTATGTTCTGGATTCGACCAAACGCCATAACATGGACGACATGGCGCTGCGTTTATTGGGGCATAACACCATCCATTTTGAAGACATCGCCGGCAAAGGGGTGAAACAACTGACCTTCAACGAAATCGATTTAGAACAAGCAGGGCCTTATGCGGCGGAAGATGCCGACATTACCTTACAGCTTCATCGAGCGTTGACGACGGCATTAGAGAAAGAGCCGGCATTAAAAAGTGTCTACGAAAATATCGAGTTACCCTTATTGCGTATCTTGCTCGGCATTGAAGCGAAAGGCGTAATGGTGGATGTGGCAATGTTGCAGAAGCAGAGCGCACAATTAGCCGTGCGCATGAAAGAAATCGAGTTACAAGTTTATGAAGAAGCTGGCGAGACATTTAATTTGGCATCGCCCAAGCAGCTCGGCGTTATTTTGTTTGAAAAGCTAAAAATTCCCGCCAAGAAAAAAACCAAGACCGGGCAGTATTCAACCGCCGAAGATGTTTTGCAGGAACTGGCAGATGACTATGAGCTGCCTAAAATGATTTTAGAGCATCGCAGCGTCAGCAAACTAAAGTCCACCTACACGGATAAACTACCATTGCAAGTTAATGAGACAACCGGCCGCGTCCATACCTCTTATAATCAAACGGTGGCAGCAACCGGTCGCTTATCTTCCACCGATCCGAATTTACAAAACATCCCCATTCGCAGTGAAGAAGGTCGCCGTATTCGGCAGGCCTTTATTGCGCCACTAGGCTACAAATTAGTGGCAGCCGATTATTCTCAGGTGGAATTGCGTATTATGGCGCATTTATCCGGCGACGAGAATTTACTGAAAGCTTTTGCCGAAGGCATTGACGTGCATCGTGCCACGGCGGCGGAAGTTTTTGGTGTGGCACTGGACGCGGTTGAAATAGAGCAACGACGTGCAGCCAAAGCCATTAATTTTGGTCTGATTTATGGCATGTCCGCCTTTGGTTTGGCAAAACAGCTAAATATCGGGCGTTACGAAGCGCAGGACTATATTGACGTGTATTTTGCTCGTTATCCAGGGGTCAAAGCGTACATGGACAAAACCCGTGAGCAGGCGCATGACAAAGGCTATGTCGAAACTGTTTTTGGTCGTCGTTTGTATCTGCCAGAAATTAACGCCCGCAACGGCCAGCGCCGTCAGTATGCCGAGCGCACTGCCATCAACGCACCCATGCAGGGCACTGCCGCAGACATCATCAAACGCGCCATGATTGCCGTCGATGCAGCCATCAGCAGCAGTAACATCGATGCCAGCGTAGTGATGCAGGTACACGATGAACTAGTGGTCGAGGTATTGCAAAAAGACGTCGAAGCATTGTCAGATCTGTTAACCGTTGAGATGGAACAAGCGGCAAGTCTAAAAGTACCGTTGGTGGTTGATATTGGTGTTGGTGATAACTGGGATGAAGCGCATTAAAGTCTTTCACGCGCACCGCTTGGCAATGGATAGCGGCGGCTTTGAGCGTTGATTATCGTGAAGCTCTATAGCCTACCGCAGAATTTTTTGTAAAAATTATCAACAATTAAAGGCTTGCAGCAATTAGCCGCATTTGTGAGTGAGGTTGTCCTAGTAAGTTATTGTATATAATATATATTTTTTATTATAGGCGGTTTTTTTATTGACCGTTCGTCGGTTATCTCCGGTCTTTTTCAATAGTCTTTTGACATATCGTCTGTGTAGTCTTTAATCAATAATAGAGAAGTTCGCAACCAGTGTTACAAATATCGGTTGCTATCCTTGGAAGTGTTTTTTGTAAATACGCTGTAGCCCAGCGTAGGCTCGCTCTCTCCCTTTTGCGAGCCATCGGAACCGGCATCCCCAATCCGGTTCCACCTTTGTAACCCGGTCATTTGGCCGGGTTTTTTTTGTTAGATGATGGCGGTTTTTGACGCATTGCGGACAATGCTTTATCTTTTGACTGTCTGCTTCTGCCCACTTGCTGACGTCGATTGTTACAGTTCTAGCCAGCCGTCCAGTTTAGCGACGAGCTCATTCAATCCGGTTTTTTTCAGGGCAGAAAAGGTCTGTACGCTGGCATTGATATTGGCTTCTTTAAGTAACTTTTGGGTGTTTAACAAAGTATTTTGCTGTGCGCCGCGTTTGATTTTGTCGGCTTTGGTCAATAATACATGTGCCGGCAGCTGAAAATGATCGCACCATTCCAGCATTTGCCAGTCATAATCATTTAACGGGTGGCGGATATCCATAATAACGACCAGGCCGCTGAGCGCCTCTTGTTCACTGAGGTATTGCGTCATCAGCTTTTGCCATTCCAACTTCATCGCGACCGGTACTTTGGCAAAACCGTAACCGGGTAAATCGACCAGGCGGTGACCTTCGTCCAGTTCAAAAAAATTGACTAGACGGGTGCGACCGGGGGTTTTGCTGGTACGGGCAAGACCTTTGTTGTCGCATAAGGTGTTGATAGCACTAGATTTTCCAGCATTAGAGCGGCCGGAAAAGGCAACCTCTCGACCGCCTATTGGGAATTGGTTAGCATTGCCAGCACTGATTAAAAAGTGCGCTTGGCGGTAGTAGCGATTATCTGCGGGTATTTTGTGGTTGGTGATTTTATTCATAGGCGCGCATTATGCGCTATCGGATTTCAATAGTGAACTGCCTGAATGCAATACACGGCACTGGCAGTGTATTATATCTAAGCGTGTGATTGCGCTCGTGAGCTGTTCATCATAGATTTTTTCCTGCGCCATGATTGATATTGATGAGTAGGGAGTAGTGGTGTAGAATTCCGCAACTTTTTTAGCTTACTGTGGCTTTGTGTGTTTGGAGTACAAACAATGAAAAAATTAATTTTAGTCGGTCTTGTGGTATTGGCGGCGGGTTCAGCTTTGGTGGCGGGTTCTGCGGTAGCGGCGGGTGATCCGGTAGCAGGAAAAGCCAAGTCAGCGTCTTGTGGCGGTTGTCATGGTTTTGATGGTAATAGTCAGATTCCAATATACCCTAAAATGGCGGGTCAGAATGAAGCGTACATGGTAAAACAGTTGAAAGACTTTAAGGCCAATACTGAGCGCCAAGATCCTATTATGATGGGTATGGCGGCAGCTTTATCCGATCAAGATAAGGCAGACATCGGTGCTTATTTTCAGGCGCAAACATTAAAGGCAGCGGCACCGTTTGATAAAAGCAAAATAGCGCTAGGCCGCGATTTGTATAAAGGCGGCGATGTCCATAGAGGCATTCCTGCCTGTCAGAGCTGTCACGGACCAGCAGGTGCGGGTGTAGCAGGTGTTGGTTATCCTCAGGTCGGTGGACAATTTGTTGAGTACACACTGGCGCAGTTAAGAGCCTTTAAAAGCGGTAAACGTACCAATGATGAAAATAAATTGATGCGTTCAATCGTTGAAAAAATGTCGGACGAAGACCTTGTTGCGGTATCGAATTACATTGCCAGTTTAAAATAAGTATTATCTTATTTTGGGTAATACAAGGCAAAAAGGATGGCCAGCGCCATCCTTTTTTATGCCTGACGATAAAGCAATGCCCCTGTTACTGAGTTAAACCTAGAAAAATCAAATGTCTAAATTTTCACCTGTTGTAATAATTCACTTAAATCAAACAAGGGTTTGTTGCCGCAATATGGCATAATCGCTCCCCCTATGTTTATGTTTGAAACCAAATCATTAGAGTGTGTTCGTGATGATCGTCTGTTGTTCAGCGATTTAAGTTTTACTGTGGAGCCAGCACAAGTGCTGCAAATAGAGGGTTCGAACGGCAGTGGTAAGACCAGTCTGTTAAGAATTATTTGTGGCCTGCGCCAGCCTGAGAAAGGTGAAGTGCTATGGGAAGGTGAGACGATTAACGTCAGCCGGGAAGATTATTACGCCAATATGGTGTACATCGGGCACCTGCCCTGTATTAAAGGTGACTTAACGGTACTGGAAAATGTACGTTCATTGCTGGACACCCGCTCGCTGTCACTGGACACCGCTGAAATAGAAGAGGCGCTAAATAAAGTGGGTCTGGCGACTTACGACGATGTGCCGGGCAAAGCCTTGTCTTCCGGCCAGCGTCGTCGCATTTTGTTGGCATTTGTTGCTCTGTCGCGCGCTCGCTTATGGGTGCTGGATGAGCCGCTGACCGCACTGGATGTACAAGGCGTCGCGCTAGTGGAATCGATGATATTGCAGCATCGCGAAGGCGGTGGCAGTGTGGTTTTTACCACGCACCACGGTATGCAGTTGGATTGTGAAATGGCGTCGGTGCAGTTAAGTCGTAAGGCCTGGAGCCAGGTGGCGGCGTACTAGATGTTAAAAGCGTATTATCATCTTTTGCTGCGTGACTTACGTCTGGCGTTACGCAATCGCCATGAGCTGGCCAATCCGCTGATATTTTTTGTGTTAGTGGTAACACTGTTTCCGCTGGCGGTAACGCCAACATCCGAGGCGCTGCAAGCAATGGCACCGGGCGTAATATGGGTTTCAGCCTTGCTGGCAGTACTGCTATCGCTGGATCGAATTTTTAAGCAAGATTATGAAGACGGCTCACTGGACCAATTAATGCTGAGCCCAAATCCGCTGATGATTTTGGTGTTGGCAAAGGTTTCGGCGCACTGGTTGTTAACCGGTTTGCCGCTGGTTATTATTGCGCCGTTGTTGGGTCTTTTTATGAGTCTGCCCGCTGAAGCGATAAAGGTGTTGGTTTATAGCCTGTTGCTCGGCACGCCAGTGCTCAGTTTAGTCGGCGCAATTGGGGTTTCGTTAACAGTGGCAGTGAACCGAGGCGGTGTTTTGTTGTCTCTAATCATTCTACCATTGTACATTCCTATTTTGATTTTTGGCGCCAATGCGGTCGATGTTTCGATTGATGGTATGCCGGTTACCGGTCAATTATTATTTTTAGGCGCTGTGTTAGCATTAGCGCTATCGCTAGCGCCGCTGGCAACGGCAGTTGCATTGCGAATTACCGCGACGCGATGAATTTTTATGCAAATGTGAGATTAAATGAGTAGTATTGAATAATGTTTAAAGCTATTTGGAACTGGATACAACGTTTTTCTTCACCCAAGCATTTTTACACAATGTCGGTGCCGTGGATCACGGGATTTTCTTTAGGTGCATTTTTAATCGGCTTCTATGGTTTGTACCTTGGCCTGTTTGTCGCGCCGCCAGACTACCAGCAAGGGGACAGTTACCGCATTATTTTCATCCATGTCCCCGCTGCTTGGATGTCGATGTTTATTTATGTAGTGATGGCGGTAGCTTCCGCCATTGGTATTATCTGGCGAATTCGGTTGGCCTATATGGTTGCTGCAGCCAGTGCGCCCATTGGCGCTTCTTTTACATTTTTAGCACTGGTTACCGGCGCACTTTGGGGCAAACCCATGTGGGGCGCTTATTGGGTGTGGGATGCGCGTTTAACCTCCGAACTTATTTTATTATTCCTGTATTTTGGCTATATGGCGCTGCAATCCGCGATAGATGATCAAGACAGTGCAGACAAGGCGAGTGGGCTGTTAGCCATTGTTGGCGTGGTCAATATCCCGATTATCCACTATTCGGTAGAATGGTGGAATACTTTGCATCAGGGTGCCACGGTGGCGAAGTTTGACCGGCCTTCAATGCACATCGATATGCTGATTCCGCTATTATTGACGGCATTGGCTGCGCAGTTGTTATATGGTGCGTTGGTGTTGGCGCGAACACGCAATGAGGCGCTATATCGAGATAGAAACCGGCGTTGGGTAAGAGAAATGGTCGAAAAGCTTTAAGGTGGTGGGAATATGAACTGGGCAGAATTTTTTGATATGGGCGGCTATGCTTTTTTTGTGTGGACCTCCTACGGTGTGACGTTTGTTGTTATTGTGGCAAATATCATATCGCCGAGTATACAGCGCAAAAAAATAGTGTCGCGTATTAAACGTGCCATTAAACGTGAAAAAATTGAATTGGCCAATCGTGAAAAGGCTCAATCGCAATCAGAGTCAATCTCCTAGTGGGCAAAAGCCATGAATAAACGAAGCCGCAGAAAGGTTTTAATTCTTGCCGTCGTCTTTGGCGTGTCTGTTGCAACGGTACTAGGGTTAACCGCGTTTGAAGAGAATTTGCTGTATTTTTACAGCCCGACTCAGGTAAAAGAGGGTGAGGCACCAGAAACGCATGCTTTTCGTGTTGGTGGACTGGTGGTTGATGGCAGCGTAAAGCGCAAGCCTGACAGCCTAACGGTCAACTTTGATATTACGGACAATGCTGAGACCATGAGCGTTGAATACACAGGTATTCTGCCGGACCTGTTCCGCGAGGGACAAGGCATTGTTGCCATGGGCAGCTTTCTGGCGAATGGCCAATTTGTCGCTAAGGAAGTGCTGGCAAAGCATGATGAAAACTATATGCCTCCGGAAGTGGCGGATGCCCTAATGGCGACGAAAGAAGCGAGTAAAGGGGCTGCCAAAGAAATGGCAAAAGAAGCGGCGTATTAGAACGGCGTGGGTAGGCGGTGCCTTGAGTGACCGTTAAAATGGCGCAAAATAGGCACTAGAAATAAGCACCAGAGTTAACTAAGGTAGTAAAATATTATGATTCCAGAGCTCGGACATTTTGCTTTAATCATTGCTTTTGTCGTTTCAATCGTACAAGGCACTGTGTTATTGGTTGGTGCAGCACAAAATAATCACACGATAATGGCAATAGCAAGGCCTGCCGCCCTGACCCAGTTTTTCTTTGTTGGTCTGGCCTTCGCTGCCCTAATGCATTCCTTTATTGTGCACGATTTTTCAGTGCTCAATGTTTCGCAGCATTCCAATCTTGTGCAGCCGCTAATCTATCGTATTACAGCGGTATGGGGTTCGCATGAAGGTTCATTATTATTGTGGGTGTTTATTCATTCTAGCTGGACCGTTGCCCTCGCCGCATTTAGCTATCACCTGCCGCAGGTAATGATGGCGCGCGTACTGGCAGTAATGGCGCTGGTTGGTTCTGGTTTCTTGTCTTTCTTGCTGTTTACCTCAAATCCTTTTGTGCGTATTTTCCCCGCCCCGCTTGATGGCAAGGAGCTAAATCCGCTGCTACAAGATTTTGGCATGATAATACATCCGCCCTTGTTGTATATCGGCTATGTCGGGTTTGCGGTTGCTTTCTCTTTTGCGGTTGCCGCACTAATAGCCGGTAGACTCGATGCCACTTGGGCGCGTTGGTCGCGGCCGTGGACGACAGCGGCGTGGAGCTTTTTAACTTTGGGTATCGCACTGGGTAGCTGGTGGGCGTATATTGAACTGGGTTGGGGTGGTTGGTGGTTCTGGGATCCAGTTGAAAATGCATCCTTCATGCCGTGGTTAGTGGGTACGGCGCTAATCCATTCATTAGCCAGTACCGAAAAGCGTGGTGTGTTTAAAAGCTGGACAGTGCTACTGGCAATATTGACCTTCTCCTTGAGTCTACTGGGAGCCTTTATTGTGCGTTCTGGCGTGTTAACGTCTGTGCATGCCTTTGCAGTAGACCCTGAGCGCGGTGTATTTATACTCGTCTTTTTAGTGGCCGTTGTCGGCAGCTCGCTTACCTTGTATGCCTGGCGTGCAAGTGCCGTTGTTAGTATCGGACGCTTCAAATGGTATTCCCGTGAAACGGTTTTGCTGTTGAACAATATTATTTTCCTAACGGCGGCGATGGCGGTCTTTATCGGCACCATGTATCCATTAGTCGTTGATGCGTTTGGTGGCGGTAAACTTTCCGTCGGCCGACCGTACTTTGACACCATGTTTGCGTTGATCGCAATCCCGCTACTATTGCTGCTGGGTATCGGGCCGACGGTGCGTTGGAAGGTCGATAATTGGAAACGAAACGGCAAAATACTTTCGTACTATTTTACCGGCTCGCTCGTTTTGGGCATGTTGATTCCCTTTATAGTGGAAGAAGAGTTAAACCTTGTCGTTGGTTTAGCCTTGGCGGGTGCTATTTGGGTAGCCTCTACCACGCTTAGAGAATTATTGGTGCGAATTACAAAAGGCACCTCGTTGCCGTTAGCCTACCTGGGTATGACCTTTGGGCATATAGGCTTGGCGGTGTTTGTCGTCGGCGTGACCATAACCATGACCTACCACATAGAAAGAGACTTGCGTATGGTGCCAGGAGAAAGTTACGAGCTGGCGGGTTATGAACTACGTTTTATCGGCGTTAAAAAAGTCGATGGCCCCAACTACACGGCGGATGAAGCTTTAATAGAAATATGGGACGGCGATAGAAAAGTCGATGACCTGATTCCACAAAAAAGAATCTACAGCGATTTTAGCAGTCCGATGACAGAAGCTTCCATAGACGTAACCATGTTCCGTGATATTTACTCAGCATTGGGCGAAGAGCTTGAGAATGGCGCGTGGAGTATGCGTGTTTATTACAAGCCATTTATTCGCTGGATTTGGATGGGCACAGTACTTATGGCATTTGGCGGGTTTTTAGCGATTAGCGATCGGCGTTATCGTGTGACGGCTACCAGCAGAAGACGCGCGAAACGCGAAGATAAACTTGTGCTCGCTGAAAATGCTGCACGCTAGTACCACCATGTAATTAAAACACGCGATGCAAAAACACTATGGAAAATGAAGCGCCATCAACTTTAAAGCGATTCCTGCCGCTTATTATTTTTATTGCACTGGCGACCTTGCTGGCTATCGGTTTAACGCTTGACCCACGCAAGTTACCGTCGCCACTTATTGGTAAGCCTGCGCCTGAATTTGAATTGCCCTTGTTATTAGCATCGGGTGAGTTTTCAGACAAAGACTTAATTGGCCATGTAACACTGGTCAATGTGTGGGCAAGCTGGTGTGTTTCTTGTCGTCAGGAGCATGACACGCTTAAATATCTAGCGCGTAATGGCGCGCGGGTCATTGGCCTGAATTATAAAGACGAACCAGAAGATGCAAAAAAATGGCTGGCAAGACTGGGTAATCCTTACCAAGTGGTAATGACAGATTACGATGGCCAAGTAGGTATTGAGTGGGGTGTTTATGCGACACCGGAAACCTTTTTAATCGATAAATATGGTGTCGTGCGGCATAAGGTTGTAGGGCCATTAACCAATAGAGATAAACTCACTGATTTAATGGCAGCAATGGCATTATTGGATGAATAACTTTTGACATATGTATAAATTAACGGTTACATTTTTATTATCATTACTGCTGATTTCCGGTTTAAGCTTTGTGCCGGCAACCGTATTTGCCGGGCCTTACGAAGTGTTTGAGTTTGACTCGCCGGAAAAAGAGAAACTGTTTCACAAGCTAAGTGAAGAGTTACGCTGTGTGGTTTGTCAGAATCAGAGCATTGCTGAATCTAACGCAGAATTGGCGCAAGATCTACGTCAAAAAATTTATACCATGCTAAGTGAAGGTAAGTCTGAAAGAGAAATTACGGACTTTATGGTGCAGCGCTACGGTGACTTTGTTTTATACCGACCACCGGTTGAACCGAAGACCTGGTTGTTATGGTTTGGTCCGTTTATCGCTTTTGTGATAGGTCTGATTTTTGTCGTGCGTTTTTTGATAGCGCAATCTGAAAAAAAACCAGCGCAGTCTTTAACTGATGAAGATCTTGAGCGTGTTAAAAATTTACATGCGCAACAGGGCGGTGAGAAAAAATGAACGTTACATTCTGGTTGCTTATTTGTTTAATGTTACTGCTAGTCATTGGACTATTGGTTTATCCGCTTCTAAAAGTGCGCAGCACTGACAGCATCGCGTATAAAGACAGTAATTTAGATATTAATAATCAAAAAATTAAAGAGTTAGATATTGATTTAAAAGATGGTCGAATTGACCAGCAATTTTACAAAGTTGCTCGCGAAGAGCTTGATAAAGAACTACTGGTCGATATACCTGCTGAAAGCAGAGAAAACGCCAGTGAGCATTATGTTGGTGTTGCCAAACGACAAACCATGTTGGCAATAATGCTCGGTCTGTTTGTTCCAGGCTTAACTTTATTTTTGTATTTAGAGCTTGGTATGCACAGCGCCAGCAATGAAGAGTTCATTGCTGGCCATCAGCAAGACGCTCAGCAGCAAGCCATGCCTCAGCTAACCATCGAAGAGATGACGCTGCAGCTTGAGCAGCGCCTGCAAGAAGACGGTGGCACAGCCCAAGACTGGGTTATGCTTGGGCGTGCACACAAATATCAAGGCAATAATCTACTGGCAGCCAATGCCTTTGCGGTAGCGTTGGAGCAAGATACCAATAACGCACAGCTAATGCTGGAACGAGCCGAGGCTCTCGCCTTAAGCAAGAATCGGGCGTTTGATGAAGAGGCGAGAGCGTTGGTGCTGAAGGCTTATTCGTTGGAGCCAAATAACGCCAACACACTCTGGTTTATAGGTGTTGTTGAATACCAGTATGGTAATTTTCACCAGGCAATTGAGCACCTCACGCAGTTATTGCCGATGGCGGATGGCGATGAAAACGTGATGAAATCCATTATTGCAGTGGTCAGCAATTCGCGGCAGGCTTTAATTGATGCCGGTGAAGAGATGCCGGAGCTTGAGCAGATTCTAGGTAGTCAGCCGGTGCTGGCTCAGGTTGATAGTGATGAAGCTGCCACCGCTTCCGCAAACGTTGCGGCAAGCGACCCCGGTGTAACAAACTCGGGTGCAACAGGCTCGGGTACTACAAGCCCGGCTGCAGTAAGCTTACAAATATCGGTAGATGTCAGCGAGCAGGTCAGGCAAAAATTTGATGCCACTGACACCGTTTTTGTTTATGCTAAAGCCAAGCAGGGTCCGCGTATGCCGTTGGCCGCGCAACGTTTAACACTGGCGGCATTGCCGGCTGTTATCATACTGGATGACAGCATGGCGATGGTGGAAGGGTTGAATCTAGGGGCGTTTGATGAGGTGGTAATATCTGCGCGAGTGACAAAATCGGGTTCTGCCATTGCCCAAAGTGGGGACTTTATTGGTCATATCGATGTCTTGAGTAAGCAAATTGGTGTCGAGCATAAAATCGTTATTAATACCGCAGTGCCTTAAATCGTAGGCACCCTGCGTTACCAACAAAAAATTAAAACAATACTTGAGATGGAGATATTATGAAAAAATTATTTATATTAGGAGCGTTGCTGTTTGGCTCGATACTGTTAGGCACTGGTACTGTGCAGGCAACCGGCTATACCGAAGGTGTTCACTATAAAAAATTGGAGCAGCAACAGCCAACCGCTGGTGGCGACAAAATCGAGGTATTGGAGTTTTTCTGGTATGGCTGCCCGCATTGCTTCACCATTGAGCCTTATATAAACACCTGGAAAAAAACCAAACCAGTCAATGTAAGTTTTACCCGAGTGCCCGCTATATTCCGCCCTGACTGGGAAGTGCAGGCGCGCACTTATTATGCGTTAAGTAATATGGGCATTATTGAAGAGCTGCACGGCGAAATTTTTAAAGCGATCCACAAAGATAAACTGAGACTTAATAAAAAAGGCTTGATGGTCGATTTTCTTGTTAAGAATGGCGTCGACCGGAAAAGGTTTGAGCAGGAATACAGTTCCTTTAGCGTTGACAGTATGGTTAGAAAAGCCAAAAAGCAACAAACGGCTTATAAGATTCAGGGAGTGCCTACCGTTGCCATTAATGGTAAGTATTTGACCAGTGGTTCTATGTCGGGGTCTTACGAAAACATGATGAAGATAATCGACTATCTGATAAAGAAAGAATCTAAGTAAAAAAGCATAAAATATGTGACGCAATTAACAGCTTCAGCACAAAGTATTGATTTCTGACAAATTACAATTGCAACTGAAGTTAAACTCAGCTATGTTTGTCGCGCAGAAAAAATAAAATAATACACATTAAAGACATTGGGAGACAATGAAATGAAAATAAACACAGGAATACTCGGGCTTTCTACAGTAGCAATGACACTGGTTTTAACCGCTTGCGGCTCTAATGAAGTTAAGCAGGCAGCACCCGATTGTGTGTTTCCAGATGTACCAGAAGTAGCCGCGCCTGGTTGGGTTTGTGACGAACCTGTTGAAGGCGTTGCAGTGTCTGCCGTTGGTGTTGCAGAGAAATCAGCCGCCGGTCATAGCTTTATGAAAAACATGGCCGCAACCGATGCGCGAGTTCAGTTAGCACAGTCAATGAAAGTACATGTGCAGAACTTGGTAAAACAGTTTGCTGAGACCACGGGTGCGGCAGATTCTGAAACGGTTGATAAAGTCAACACCTCGGTAACAAAACAGATTACTGATGAAACCTTGGTTGGCACGAAAATCTTTAAAACCCGCACCAGCCCTAAAGGCACATTATATGTCTTGTTAGGAATGGATGCGTCAATTGCGTCTGCGGCTAGTGAGAATGCGCTAAAAACCAGCATGAACAATGACCGCGCTTTGTGGCAGCAATTTAAAGCACAAAAAGGTCAGGACGAACTGGCATCATCGATAGCAAATATGAGACAGTAAAGCTGTAACCAATACAGCGTTAGTGTTTATACAAAACCGGCCTCCGATTATTCGGCTGCCGGTTTTTTTATGGAGAGCAGTAAAATGAAAGTGATTAGCCTATTTTCTAAACCCATGTTTCTCGCGGCACTGTTGTTATCACTGCCGATACAGGCAAACAGTGAATTTGATCAGTGGATGCAGCAGCAGTCACAGGGTGTTTCTGCGCAGAAACAAGAATTTCAGGCGTATAAAGACAAGCGCGATAAAGAGTTCAGTTCGTTTCTAAAAGCGCAGTGGAAACCGGTTGATATGGTTAAAGGTGGAGAGCGAGACGAAACGCCTAAACCACGGGTAATGCCCATTGCTACGCCAGCACCTGTAGTGCCCGATAAATTTGTAAAACCAATGGTGGTGGTTGTGCCTAAGATGGTGCCAGTAAAGAAACCAGTGGCTGCGCCTTTGGTCGTGGTCGCTAAAGGTCGTCCGATTAATATTGATTTTTTTGGTAAGCCATTGACGCTTTATAATACTGCAGCACTAAAACAAGATTTTAGTTCGAATATTAATAAAGATGCGGTCAGTGACTACTGGTCAGCACTCAGCCGAAGCAATTATGAAGATCTGTTGAAGCAATTAAAGGCGCAGAAAAAATCGCTACAGTTAAATGACTGGGCCTATGCTGCCCTGATTAACAAAGTGGCAACAGCCATAAACAGTAACAAACGAAATGAAACGGCACTGCTTAGTTGGTTTTTGTTGGTTAAATCCGATTATAAAGCCCGTATTGCTTATAGCAAACATGCCGTGTATTTACTGGTGCCTTCCAAGCATGAAATGTTTGAAGTTTCCTACTTTACTTTTTCTGGTACCCGTTATTACGCAGTAGAATTTGATGGCAAACATCAGACTCTAGGTCGTGTGCATACCTATGATGGTGAGTACCCAGGGACAAGCAAAAAATTCGATATGCGGGTAAGTTCGATGGTTGCTTCCATCAATAAAGGTGAGCGTCGTCACTTATCGTTTAAGTTTGATGGTAAAAAATACAATATAAATGTTGTTTATGACCGCGGACGTATTAAGTTTTTTAAAACCTACCCGCAATTGAATCTTAATATGTATTTCGGCTCAGGCGTCTTAAAAGCAACAGCAACACCCCTGCAAAAACAATTGGCCGTTCATATGCAAGGCATGTCTGAGCTGCAAGCGGTTAATTTTTTACTGCGATTTGTGCAAACGGCATTACAGTATGAAACAGATGAGCAGCAATTTGGTGCTGAGAATTACCTATTTCCTGAAGAAACCTTATTTTACCCTTATTCGGACTGCGAAGACCGCGCCATACTGTTTACCTGGCTGGTGCGTAGTTTATTGAACTTAGAGGTGATTGGCCTAGATTACCCTGGTCACGTTGCAGCGGCTGTTAAGTTTAATGAAAACGTTAAAGGTGACAGCATTGTCCACCAAGGCCAACGATATGTGGTGACTGACCCAACTTATATCAATGCGAATGCTGGCATGAGCATGCCGGACTTCAAACACTACAAGCCTACGGCGATAGATTTTTAGGGTCTCATATTGAGTGGGGATACAGTTATTTTTTATAGACAACAGAGTTATCGTTTATAAGGTTTAATAGATTCACCAATCTTGATGCTATTGAGGTTTGTCAGCAATCCTGTAGTGTCGTGTTCACTTGATCTTTTTAAGTTTAAACACGCTCTGTGGTCTCTGTGTCTATATCTTTATGCCCACTCGTTATGGCATAGACCCAATTTTTTAGTAACACCATAAGGTTAAGCTGCATATGTAGCGTTCCCATGAAATGTCTGGGTTAGGTTCTAAATGATTGATTTTACTAAAGATGGTGCGCCCGACTGGAGTCGAACCAGCGACCTTCGGCTTCGGAGGCCGATTTTAAAGAGTTTTATTAAGTTATTTTAAATGGTAAATACAGGCGTTAATCTGCATTTACTAATTAACATATTGTTTTATATATATTTTAATAAAACGAAATAAGGACATTTAATAACATATATTTTTACCATTAAATATATTTCTAGATAAATGTCCCTTTTGTGGGCGCAATAGCAAGCATTGAAAATTGAGTGCAAGCCAACTCAAAAAAATTGCTAGGTAGCCCACATTGTCTTCCAGTCATAACCAAAACACAATAATAATCCGTGCAAATATTGAAAGATATTTTTTAGGGCAGCGGGTTGATGCATTCCGTGCCCAGCTTAATCTGATAGAAGCTTTACGGAAGATCATGCACTTTGGTTGCGATGATGTCTCAAAAAGAATCTGGGGCGAATGGCTAGATGCACTGCCAGAAATAAATGAACAATATATCGCTGAAGGTGAGAGGCCACTTGCTAGTACCGGGTATGGTGGAAATGCAATGGGTGGTATGTTGGGTGCCTTCCCAATTGTATCGTGTCTTATAGCGCAGCCAGATTCACGTATTGAGCAACAATATACAAGCATTTGTATGTTGCTATTGCAGAAAATTCTCGTTTTGGATAGCTCATACGGTTTGAATAGTGTTGCCCGTTTGTTGCGCTGTATCAGTAACACTGAAAGAACGACCTTTTTCATTTTGCAGCGGCTTCCTGTGTACATGGGAGACCTTTCTAACTTTAAACTAAGTCTAACTTCGGAATTGGAGAATCTTCGTAAGGAATACACAGATGATAAATACAAAAAGTATTTTGACGCAATAGAAAAACTCGCCCAATTTGATACTGGTGAAAAAACAAAAGTTAGGACTCGCACTAAAGGAAATTGGCGGGTTTATCCAGAGTTGATAGAAAACTTTGATGATGAGGCTAACCAGGTAGGTGTTAGCCCCGTTATTGATATCGATGAGATAACGGGTGAATTTGATAAATGGTATTTTGTTCAGGAAAAAGAGAAAGAACAAGAAGGTGCATTATTAAGACCGAAGGTTGCTGCTGAGGCATCAGCAAAACTAACCCGCTATTGGTTAAGGCGTTATCACAAGCTTACTAGCGAGGATAGAGCATGTTTGACGCCGCTTGAAAGACGTAGGTTAGCTAAATTTATAGTAGATGATCTCAAAAGTGAGTCTAATGAGACATTTGTGGCGGCACTGTGGGTTGCAATAGCATATTTAACGCCTCTGTCATTTATTGATGCTCGTAACGTACTAGCTGAAAAAGACAGCTTTCAGCGAGTAACGTTAAATGGAGAATATGTTCTCAAAATTCAGCAATTAGCTAATGGCTATAAATATACTCAGGAATCATTAAAGGAATGTTATGAAGCTGAGTCTAGTCTGAAAATTGAGCTGCACATTATGCTGGTTCAGGCTTTATCGCGATTAAAGCAATTAAAAGGAGGTTCTATATTAGAAAAATTGAATGTTGATTATGAAGAGATAGACGAAATATTAGATAAGAAGTTAGATATTCTAAGAGCAAATGGACAATATCGACTGACTAAACAACGTATAGGTTATGCTTTTAAAGCGGCTATTATTTGTTTAGAGCATAACCCCATTATCACTTATTATCTAAGCTGCAATGAAAAGCACGCTCCGCCAATGTTGCTATATTATGGAGCTCTATTAGCCGATCAAATTTGTGAAGTGTATGACGCCGCCTCAAGTCATTTGATGATGGATGAGCTCTGTGAGCCAATTCACGCGGGAAACTGGGGCGAGATTTATACAAAAACTATTGCAAAACGCTCGACGGTTTCAACATATGTGGGCGCTCTAAACAGTCACGTATCCCAGGTTGTTAGTGATAACAAGTCGAAGTTGTGGGAGAAACACAACGAGTATACAGATTATATTGTTGCACTGCTGATGTACGCAACGGGGCATAGACCAGTTCAAGATCCATTCGATAGCCTGGAAAAAATTGATTTACAGGCAGGCCTCATATTGATTAATGACAAATCAATGGATGAAATGAGAGCATATAGATTAGTTTCTTTACCAGATATTGCGGTAAAACAGATAGAGCTGTATTGCGATTATTTGGAGCAGTTATCAATAACATTGGTGAGAATGGGGAAAGCCCATTTTGATTTGTCGTGCGCGATTAGAACAGTGCTAAATACGAACGATGATTCAGTAAATCAAATAATACCTCTGTTTTTTTATCTGGATAAAGATCTTACAAGTACTTCGAGCGTTACTCAGGAAACAGTCGCAGCCTTTCTTAACCTGGTGACCTGGGTTCCAAATAACTACAACCGACATGTAAGTGCTACAGAGCTATTGAAAAATAGGCTTTGTGCGCAACAGGCTGAAATACAGTTGGGCCATATAGAGGGAGTTGATCATCCTTTCGGGTTGATATCTGAACTGGTGCCTGTCACTGAATTGCATGAAGTTGGTAATTCCATAGATGAGATTATGGGTTCACATGGATGGGAAGTAATGCCGTCAATTCTTAAGAAGAAACGAATTAATATCCAGAATCAAAAGCAGTTACGCATCAAACGTGTAAATGTACATAAAGGTACAATTTTTGGAGATGAATTAAGGAAAATAAATCGTGAAATCGTTAATGGCAGGTATGCCAGCCTGGTCCGTGACATATTGAATCAATTCGAAGATATCACTGATATAGACCGAATTACAACAGATGATGTTGAAAATATTGTAACTGCTATATCGGCAGAAGCGAAAGAAAAACATCTTTCGGTTAATCGCTGTAATAAGCTTTTTTATACTTGGCTCTCTCGTTCGGTGAGTAGTAACAGTAAGTTATTTTATTTGCGTAAAGCAATGGTAGTGGCTGAGTCTTCGCCGTTCGGTAAAGAGACATTATCTTTGTATAGAAAGGCCGTGATAGGTCGAGAAAAGTTTGTTACTTATCTGGAGTTAGCAGCTAAAAATGGTGAAGGCACGTCAATTGAATTGAGATTGGCTGAAATAATAATGTCTGCCGTTTTATTTGGATGTGTAGGAAGTAGTGTTCGACTTAAGGATTTATGCTCTGCGGTATTAAGTCGTTGTTATCATTATAAAGACAGTGTTTTCCTGGATTTAGTATTAGTTGAAGGCGATGTGAGTCAGGCAGATAAGAATGTTTTCAGGTGGTTCCCTGATGATATTTCAATGGCATTAATAGCTGGGCTATATGAAATTAAAGGTGTAGACGGTTATAAAGTTGATGGCGGTAAACTTAATCAAAAATTAATATATTTGATGAGGGAGTTGAGTATAGGTTTCAAGAAGAAAGATATATGGGGACAGTTGGCGAGGTTATCTGAGAATGCATTATTAGTTGAAGCTCCGGGTTATGTGCGTGCAGTAGCCAGTGAGAAAATTAGTTCAGCTTCAGTACCATTGGACAGTTATATCCGAATTTTGTCTGGAGAAAAGCTTAAGCGAATAAGTAAAAAGCCAGAGCGGCACGAATTTAAGAAACATATATTAAATATTAATGTTTCTGCTTGTAGTAGTAAGGGTTTTAGTAAAAATTCACATCTGTTTTTAAATAAAATGAGAAGTGCTTTTTATGACGCATTAAATATTGAGGTTAAAGCAAATAAGAAATTTAATAAGAGAGCCAAAGACGCACTCATAGATAATATTAAGGAAGTGATTGGAAAAGGTGATAAATGGAGTGAAGTGGCTAATGTCCTGGCATGCTGGGCTATATTTTTGTGTAAGTTTGGTACTAGACGAAAGGAAAATATAAAGTTTAATACTGTAAATAAATATTTTTTTATGGTTTCGAATGCTTTGATGGATCTGGTGAATAATGGTTCGATCCTGACAATGAGTGCTGAGGATTTTGAGAAGCTGTATATTAAAGCTGTTGGATATGACACACGTAATAATCCAGCTGAGTTTGTAGGTAGGCTACAAGAGTTCCATATATTTTTAACAGAGCATTGGCCGGTAAGTATGCCGGAGTGGGGCGTGATTTATGCTTATGCAGGCGGGAGTACTGAATTATCCGTGCCTGATGCTAATTATATTCGCGAAGATGAATATCTCGAGTGCTTTTCATATTTAAGAAACTGCAGTGAGTTAGAACGATTAGAAAGGTGGCAGTATTCTGTAATGCTTTTATTAGGTTACAGGTTCGGTCTGCGATTTGATGAGGTGTATAGGACTCAGTGGCGAGATATACAGCATGATCTTGATTTTAATGAGTTAAGTGTCCTGGTCAATAACAATGCCTACGGTGACACGAAGTCTACTGCCGGGGTTAGAGTTGTACCGCTGACTGTTCGATTGACTGAGGTGGAAGTAGGGGTTCTAAAAGCTTTAAAGAATGAGTTTAAAAGTAGTTTTGAGTATGACGCGCAGCAGGGTTTGATGGCTGAATTTGGTGATAAGCGAAAGTTGATAGATGACGCTGCTGCTTCAATATTTATTAACGAAGTAATACGAAGTATAACTGGCGATGACTTGCTGCATTTCCATCATTTAAGACATAGCTTTGCTAATAATATTTGGCTTGGTGATTTTCATTGTAATGACGAATTGAATTCTGCATCAATAAATGGTTTGACCTTACGTGCTGCCGCAGTTGTGATTGGGCATACAAGTGAGGAGACATTACTTGGCAGTTATGTTCATAAGCTGGATAAAGTTATATCGACATACAGTAAAAAAATAACACCAAGATTAAGTCTAAAGTTGTTTGTTTATGCGGCAAATATAAATTACGAAGCAGCTAAAAAAAGATTGTCTAGAAACAAATCTATGAATAAAAGCACAGCTGACTTATTGCAGCTTGAAAAGCTTTTACCTCAGCCAGATGTATGTTTAGTAAAGAGGGATGACAAGGATATTTCCGTTAGTAAAAGTATAGAGATTACCTTGAATGTTATCGATCTTGTGATACAGGCGGCTAGTGGGATAATTACAGATGCTAACCAAGCGGCGCAAATTAATATTATCGCAGAGCGATTTATGCTGAACTCAAATGCCGTGGAGAAAATATTCCTTGCAGCTACGTACGTAGAGGGCGAGTCTGGTTACAATAGATTTGATATAGATCGGTATAACGATTCCTTGCTATCTAATAATCTGCTCCAGAATAAGGCATTTCAGCCAGGTAATGAGGAAGCATCTAGAATGAAAGGCTTGTTGAAGGACAGGCAGATTATAATGGATAAACTAAATGACCATGAAAAAAGCATTGTCAGTGAAGGAATAAATGTTTGGATTAAGGGGTACGACCAGGCCTCTAACGACATTATTGTGGCAGAGATTAATGATATTAAAAAATATCAGGCTTGCCTTGATGTTTTAGGGATTGAGCATTTGAATTATAGTGTTGCTGTGCCTGATGAATTTGAGGGTGAATGTGAAAATATTAAAAATCAGCTTGGCGATCTTTTCGAGGTGATGACTTCACCATTGCGGTTTGCGCATGAAAAAACAGTACGCAGACGAAAGTCACGGTTGAAAGTTGCCGTGCAGACTAAAGGCACATCTTTAAAAACAAAAACTACATTTGCAATGATGATGTTTTTTATTGCTGTCAGTTTACAGGTTCAGATTTAAATTAATTCTAACTGGAGGGCGTTTGTATTCCCCAGTCTTGCACGGAATCAATATTTGTATTATATTTGCCGCTCAGTGAGTAAATACTCGGCTTTTAAAGGGATGCCTTTTCTAGTCATATAACTGCTTTGCGGGA
>CAZYYW010000014.1:0-31604 GCA_964651445.1 uncultured Thiotrichaceae bacterium | reverse complement strand
CTTTATCTTTATCTTTATCACTGTCCGCTACTGCCCAATAACTGCAATCTGTATACAATCAGAGCAGGTTGCCGATGCGAATGTAGTGATCTCAGCGGCAAATGCTAATGCTTTAAAACTTCAGGTAAGCACCTGCAAATACGCCATCAAAATTGAGACTGGCATCGGTGTTGGAAATATCATCAAATACATATTTTTGCTTGCGGTAGCCGACTTCAAATCCGACAAAGAACTCGGTGGTGTAGGCAATTTTTGCAGTGAAGTCAGAGATACTGCTACCCGAGAAGGCGATATAACTTAATTCGCCACTGATAATAAGATCCGGCCAGGGTGAGCCGCCAACCAGTACATATAACATGGGTACGGTTTCATCAAGAGAATCTGCAGTGGTTGTAGCTGTACCCGATACATTGCCGGTGATGGTGTAATCCACTTTTAAGTTGCGGATGTTAAGCCCTATATCCAGACTGACGATATTATCCAGCATTTCGTAATAAAAGAGTAAATCAAGCGTCTGAATAGAAAAATCATTTTGCACATTATCATCGTAGATAATGCCGTCAAAAGTGAAGTTTTCACCGCCATTTCCTGACTGATCAATATTGGTTAGCATTAAACGCACGTTTGGTACCAGCGGCACAAAATGCTCAAAGCTGACAAAGGCGTAGTTTTGTGTTTCCGATTGCCATAATAAATCATTGTTTACATCGACATTTGCTGGATCTGAGGTTTTCTTAAAACTGCCCGATGTTGAGGTATTCCATAAGCCGCCGCCAGCAGACAGGGATAGGAAGTCAGCATTAACAGTTAGTGGTGTTGAGAGTACCAAAAGGCATAATAATTGTTTAAATTTCATAATGAATTTTATGGGTTGGTTGTATGAGAGTATATTTTTGATATTTATGTATTAGACAAGCACTGAATAGATGTATAGTTCAAAACAAACCTGCAAGTAGATTATATTATAGTGAATAATCTTAACTGTGAACGGATTGGCATATTTTTAATATTGTTTTAATTATATTACTGAAGGCGGGTGGATACTGGGGAAATGTATTGTCTCGGCGGGGTGGTTTTATAAAAAATCCAGGTAGACTGGGGTTACCTAAATAAATACCGCTAACCACACTAGGCCTGCAATTAAAAATGCTAGAAATACAGCCGCCGAAGCCATGTCCTTTGCACGACCTGACAATGGGTGCAACTCATCACCAAAGCGGTCAACTACCGCTTCTACCGCAGAATTCAATATTTCAACCAGCAGTATGAATAAAAGGCTGGCAATTAAAATAGCTTTGTCTGCATAACTCGGGCCATAGATGATGGCAACGGGTATTAGCACCAGCAGCAAAAACAGTTCCTGACGAAATGCCGCTTCATGTTGGTAGGCCGCTTTAAAGCCTAGCCATGAATATCCAGCAGCATTGATAATACGTGTGAGCCCCGTTGCACCTGTTTTTGCCATTTTATATCCACAGTGTTTATGTCGTTAAATAATCTTAGTGATTGAATTAATAGTATATATCAGTTTTTTACATGGACAAACAGATAAGTGAGATTGTTATAAAGCAAATTCTCGTTTTGGGATAGAAAAAACGTGTCTATGCCACATTGAGTAGACAAGATAATAGACACAGAGACCACAGAGTTCACAGAGCGTACTTAAAGTTAACACCACTACTACAGTGTTGCTGATAAACCTCAATAGCATTAAGATTAGTGAATCTTAAACCTTATAAACGATAACTCTGTGAGCTCTGTGGTCTCTGTGTCTATAAAAAATATCGGTGTAGCCACTCGATATAGCATAGACCCGAAAAATCTGTTTTTTTAAGGCGTTTTTTACAGACTTTTCGAGATATTTTAATATACTTGACGAAACACATCGCTGTGGCATACATATTATATATTGTTCATGTACGCAAGAAATTAAGTTGAATAGCAAATAGAGAAGGGATTATGCTGAAAAGATCACTTACTAAACATTTTATCGTAATACTTTTTTTCCTGAGTTTGTTTTCTGCGGGGGTATCCGCTGCCGAAGTGACACAGGAACAGATTAAGGGGCTGGATGAGCAGGTTCAAGACATTAAAAAAGATGTGCTGGAATTAACCTCTGAATTAACCCGTTTAGAAGAAAAGTTACTGTTTCCTTCTAACACGCAGGTTGCGCTTTTTGTTTCCATCGCCGGTGACGAAGATTTCGTACTGGATTCGATGCAGATAAAATTGAACAATAAAATAGTGGCTCAGCATTTATATACATTTAAAGAAATTCAGGCACTAAGAGCCGGTGGCGTGCAGCGAATATATACCGGCAATATTAAAACCGGTGACCACCAACTGGTGGCCAGTTTTATTGGTCGTGCAAAATCGGGTAATGCCTATCAACGAAGCGAGAATTTTACCGTTACAAAAGCGGTCGGTCCCAAATTTGTAGAAATTCAAATAAGTGGTAGTGACGCATCTGACCAAACCCTTTCGTTTAAAGACTGGTAAACATGTTGTTTCGTTTCATCATCCTTGTTTCTGTTTTATTATGCAGTTTGCCTGCACACGCGGTCAGTGGATTAAAAAATATTGAGTTGCGTGATTTGTATTTTGGTGAAGTGCTTTTTTATTCTCATCAGGGTTTGCACTTTGAGGCTTTAGCAAAACTTGATGCGGAATTGTCTCAGCATTATGAAATTGATGAGTCACACCTTGATCCCTTGCATCATCATTTAACGCAGGCGGAATTTTCAGTTGGTTATATAGAATTACAGTACCGCATGAATCAGCGAGCCGGACGTGCCATTCAAGCCGTATTGGGTAAGGGCATAGATTTAGCTACCCGTAATCAGGCAGCATTTGCCTTAGCGCGCGTTTTCTATAAAAAGAATGATCCGACAAGCACGCTGTATGCACTGGAATTAATCCGCGACGACCCTGAGCAAACACGCGATACCAAAAAACATTCGCTGGCTGTATTACGAGGCAAAGCGCCTAAAACCTTCAAAGTAGACGTTGCGTATTTACGCGCACTTGCCAGCATGGATACTGGGCAGTTCGCTAAGGCAGTGGATATTTTACAAACACTAAGAGGCGAGGCGAGCCTTAAAGGTTTTGTGCTTTATAACCTTGGTATCGCTTTGATGCAAAGCGGTAAAGAGCAACAAGGCTTGGCTGTTTTAGATGAGTTAGGAAGAAAAAACTTTAGCGACAAAGGCTTGCTCGCACTGAAAGATAAAACGAATTTGAGGCTGGCTTATTTCCATCTTGATAAAGCCAATGCAAAACAGGCAAAAAAATATTTTCAGCGGGTACGACTTGACGGCCCATACTCGAACCGTGCGTTGCTTGGTGCTGGCTGGGTTGCTGTCGCAGAAGGGCGTTATGATCGTGCGCTTGTGCCGTGGTCGATTCTGCACAAGCGTGCTGAAACCAATTATTCTGTACAAGAAGTCCTTATGGCCGTACCTTATGCCTACAGTAAGTTAAGTGCTTACGGTAACGCTGCCAACAAATACAATCATGCAATGGACGTATTTGCGGTGGAAGTTGCAAGTCTCGATGATTCTATAAAAACCATCCGTAAAGGCAAATTTTTACTTGCACTGCTTGATGAGCAATCCCGCAAAGATGCGAACTGGGTGGTTAACCTGCGTGAACTTCCTGATTCACCGGAAACCCGATATATCCTTGAACTAATGGCATCGCATGACTTTCAGCAATCCTATAAAAATTATAAAGACCTGGCTGATCTACGTCATCACATTGATAAATGGCTGGATGATCTAAGAGTGTTCGAGGAAATGATAGAAATCCGACGTGCCTATCAGGAACCAATTTTGCCCGTTGTGGAAAAAGAGTTTATAAAGCTGGACATAAGAGTCAAGCTTCGTCTGGAGCAACGACAGAACCTTGCCAGTAAATTAAAAAATATGCTTATTGCGCCGCGTCCAGAATTTCTCGCAACCTCAACTGAGCGAGTGGCACTTGATGTTATCGCTGCGCTTGAAGAAATAATTAAGGTGCATCCAGAAGAAGTTGATCAAGCAGTAAAAGCAAGAGTAAAGCGTTTACGTGGCATTGTGTTGTGGCAGATACACTCAGAATACGACCAGCGTTTGACAGATGCTTATAATAATCTGATCGCGTTGGATGAGATTATTGATAAGTTAAAAACGAGATATAACTCATTTGTTCGTACCCGACAGGCAGCAACGCAGAGCTATGAGGGTTACACCATACCTATTCGCCAGTTGAGAACACGTTTGTTCAGTGCGCAAAGACAATTGCAAGGCACCATGACGAAACAGGGCAGGCTACTGGAAACGATGGCGATCAGTGAGCTTGATCGTCGCCGAAAACGTCTGGAAGATTATCAGATAAAAGCGCGATTCGCGTTGGCTGAAAGTTATGACCGCGCAACCAAGGCACAGCTTGACGCAGAAATTGTACGGCAGTTACAGATAAGAGAACAGTCTACTACTGAGCAGAACACAGGCGAAGAGACGGGTAGTCAACAACCGGTCACTCAACAATTAGAACCAAAAGGAGATGAACAAAAGCAGCAGGAGCCATCAACAGATGCGTTTGTTGACGAATCATCGTCTTCGTTTAAAAAGCAGTTATTGGGTCGATAGGGTGAAATTAATGCGACTCTATACTTACTCCTTGCCATTGTTGATCGCGCTATCTTTTATGTTGTCCTCCTGCGCCACCACCAGTACCGAAGGTACGCTGGCAAGCTTGGGGGATATAAAGTTCGTCCTCAAACCTGAAAAAGTTGATGGTAGCCTGGAAAAAGCCATGGCTAGCTACGAAAAGTTTCTCAAAGAAACACCGGAAACCGCAATGACGCCGGAAGCGTTGCGTCGGCTGGCAGACCTTAAACTGCAAAAACAATATGACGCCGAAGATGATGTCTTGCTTAAACAGCAGGAGCAACAGGTGGCTGACACCACTGCCGCAGCGTTGCCAGGTGAAAAGCCGGTAACCGCAATCGCTGACAGTGCATCGCAAGCAACAGATATCAACACGCCTGATACCCGTTTTGTGCCAGTGGAAACTGGCGAAGATAATAAAAGTATTCAAACAGAAGGCGGCCCAATTGCGGATATCAGTGAAAATGAAAAAGCCTTTAGTGAGCGGGCAGGAAAAAAAATCGATCTACGTGGAGACGGTAAAAAATCAGCCGGCTCTGAAGATGATTTACACGCGGCTGGCGCAAAGGAAGCCATCGAATTATATAAAGGCCTATTAGAGAAATATCCCTTATTTGAACGCAATGACCAAGTGTTGTACCAATTGTCACGCGCCTATGAAGAAACGGGTCAAATTGAAATCGCGATGCAAACACTGGCGCAATTGATTAAACAGTTTCCCAACTCGCGCCACATTGATGAGGCGCAGTTCCGCCGTGCTGAATACTTCTTCACTCGTAAAAAATTCCTGGATGCGGAAGAATCTTATCAGGCTGTTGTAGAATCAGGCGAAGGCTCTGAATTTTATGAGCTAGCACTGTACAAACTGGGCTGGTCTTTCTTTAAACAAGATTTATATGAAGAGGCTTTGCAGTTATTTATTAAAATGCTGGATTTCAAAGTTGCTAATGGTTACGACCTGAATGATGTAGAAAACAAAATTGAAAATAAACGCATCAGTGATACCTACCGGGTTATTAGTTTAAGTTTCTCCTACCTGGGTGGCGCAGAGGCAATAGTCGAGTTTTTTGATAAACACGGTTATCGTTTTTATGAGGCAAGCATCTATAGTCATTTAGGTGAATATTATTTAACAAAGCGCCGATTTTCTGATGCGGCAAATTCCTACAAAACGTATATTACACGCAACCCTATTTCAAAAGAATCACCTTATTTCGGTATAAGAGTTATCGAAATCTATAAAAAGGGTGGTTTCCCGCGTTTGGTTGTTGATGCCAAAAAAGAATTCTCAACAACTTATGGCTTACAATCAAACTACTGGACATTTTATGACATAAACGATAACCCGACAGTGCTAGCTTTCTTGAAGTCTAATCTCATTGATCTGGCGAATCATTATCATGCACTGTATCAGGATAGGCGACTGCGAAAACAAAAAGAAGAAAACTATCAGGAAGCGATTTTCTGGTACCGAGAATATCTAAGTTCCTTCCCTGAAGAAAAGCAGGCGCCTAAGCTTAATAATCAACTGGCTGGTTTATTGCTGGAACACAAAGATTATCTAGCTGCGGCAACAGAGTATGAGCGCACCGCATATAATTATCCCATGCACGAAGATTCATCCAATGCAGGTTATGCGGCTGTATTTGCTTACCGGGAATATCTAAAGGTTGCTGATCAGTCGCAACGTAACATAATAAAGCGAGAAGTTATTCGCAGTTCGCTCAAATTTGTTGAATACTTTCCAACGCATAAACATGCGGCTGTTGTGTTAGTGGCTGCTGTTGATGATTTATATGCACTGGAAGATTATGAGCGAGCAATTATATATGGTCGCCGTGTTATTGAAGTTTATCCGCAGGCAGATAAAAAGCTAATACGCTCCGCTTGGATGGTGGTGGCACATGCATCATTTGACACTGCCAATTATAAAGATGCAGAAGTGGCTTATGCGCAGACTTTGGCGTTAACCGACAAAAAAGACAAAAGTTATAATGGGCTAACTGAAAATCTAGCCGCTTCTGTATACAAACAGGGTGAGCAGGCGAGAAAACTGGGCGATCATAAAGTTGCCGCCGAGCATTTTTTACGTGTTGCGAAAGTCGCGCCGAATTCCAGTATACGTCCAACAGCCGAATATGATGCCGCCGCTTCACTAATGATATTAAAGCAATGGGGCGCAGTTGCAGCAGTGTTGGAAGGCTTTAGGGAATTGTACCCAGAAAATAAATTAAACAATGATATAACAAAAAAACTGGCAATTGTTTATAAGGAAGACGGCAAGTATCTGAATTCCGCTATCGAGTTTGAGCGCATTGCAAAAGAGAACCCGGAGGACGACGCGCTGCGACGTGAGGCATTGCATCAAGCCGCAGAACTGTATGTTAAGGCCGATAATAAGAGCAAAGCGTTACGGGTATACACTAAAATTGTTAATGACTTCCCAGTGCCTATAGAAGATGCCATCGAAACGCGGCAGAAAATAGCCGACATTTATTTAGAGCGAGGCGAGCGTAAGCAATACATCTACCAGCTAAAGCAGATAGTCGCGGGTGATGCGGTTGCGGGCAATGCCAGAACCGATCGCACTAAGTTTCTTGCGGCGAAAGCATCGCTGGTACTGGCTGAACCGAAACTTGCGGCATTTAAAGAAGTGGCGCTGGTTAAGCCGTTTAGAAAAAATTTAAAGAAAAAGAAAAAGCACATGCGAGCAGTTATCGATTTCTACAGCAAACTAGTTGATTACCAAGTGGGTGAAGTCACTGCAGCGGCTACCTATTATATTGCGGAAATTTATTATGAATTTAACGTTGCATTGATGGAATCAGAGAGACCGACAAATTTAAATGAGGAAGAACTTGAAGAATATGAGCTGGTGATTGAAGATCAAGCATTCCCGTTTGAGGAAAAAGCAATAAGTGTCCACGAAAAAAACATGGAACTACTTGATGTTGGTATATATAACGAATGGATTGATAAAAGCATCGCAAAGTTAGCTATTTTATTACCTGCTCGTTACGCTAAATCAGAACAGAGCAGTGCTATCATAACGTTGCTTCAGCCTATGCCTTTGCTTCAAGAAAAAACCCCAGCAGATGCAATAAAGCTTGAAGAAAATACCGCAGATGAGCAGAATCTAAAGCAAACGGTTGACCAATTAAAAAATAACAATACTGCGCCAGAGCGTGCAGCAGCAGGCGAATAACATGGGTTTCGGAGTTAAAGCGGCAACATTTACACAAACAATATTTTTAGCAAAAAGCAGTGTTTTTTTGCTGGTAATATTTTTGTTTGGGTGTGCTGGCGGCGGTGTAAAGCAACCAGTTGTATTAGATGTGAACTCAATGAGTCATAAAACGACGCAACTGAAAATAGACTCAGACGTGGAACTTAATTTCAAAAATGCCATAGTGCTAATGCAGCAACAACAATATGCGCAAGCAGTGCCGGTATTAAAGGCTGTTATCGCAGAGGAAAAACGTCTGCCCGCACCTTTTGTTAATATTGCGATTGCCCACAATAAGCTAGGCGATACTGAGGCTGCTGAAAAAAATCTTATTAGCGCTTTAAAGCTGGACATTGGCCACCCGGTTGCTAATAATGAATTAGGATTGTTATATCGTAAGAAGGGGAAATTTAAAGCGGCTCGAATTGCTTACGAGAATGCCATAAAAGATCATCCGGAATATCTTCCGGCAATAAGAAACCTTGGTATTTTATGTGATTTATACATGCGCGATTTTGATTGTGCGTTAGAACAATTTGAGCAATACCTTGAGCTGAAACCGAACGATAAGACGGTTGCAATCTGGGTAGCTGATGTTAAGCGACGAATAAATAATTAATCAGATTACTCGCTGAGTAATGACATTATGAAAATAAAAGTTATACTAAAAACACTTTTACTATTACAAGCTATAGTTCTGAACAATGTCATAGCGGCTGATAAAAAGCCCGAGATTGAAGTGAAAGAGTTGTCTGGCATTTCTATTATCGGTAATAAAGAAGCGCCGAAGTCGCTGTATATTATACCTTGGCAAAATTCAGAAGTGGGTGTGGCAACAAGTTTGAATTCGGGCTTACTGGATAACAGTATGCGCCCTGTTGATAAAGAAGTTTTTTTGCGTGAGCTTGATTTTTATGAATTAAGTCACGGTAGAAATGTACAATAACAAGTAATCAGATTAAAAAATCATGAGGAGTATATGATGGATACCATCCAGAATATCGTTGCATTTTTCCAAACGGGTGGTACGTTTATGTACCCGATATTAATTGTTTTTGCTTTTGGTGCCGCTATTTGCATCGAGCGCTACCTTAAATTATCAGGCATCGGTCGAGCGAATAAAAAAGTTTGGGACCAAGTGCATCCTTTACTCTCTGAAGGTGATTTTGAAACAGCACGTGAATCTATCTCAGGGAATAATTCTGCCATTGCCAATTTGCTAAGCATGGGCTTGGAAAGGCAAGGCTCAGTACGCCGGCGCGATGACATCGAGATAGCGATGGAAGAAAGCATGATGGAGATTATTCCAACGCTGGAAAAACGCACACCTTATATAGCATTGTTTGCAAACATCTGTACCTTGCTAGGACTGCTGGGGACCATTATGGGCTTGATCGAAGCCTTTACCGCAGTTGCCAATGCAGACCCAGCAGAAAAAGCTGACTTACTCTCTGCCAGTATTTCAGTGGCGATGAATACTACCGCCTTTGGACTGATGGCTGCCATTCCCTTATTAATCGCACATGCAATGTTGACATCAAAAACTGGGGAAATAATTGATAGCTTGGAAATGGCATCAGTCAAAACGCTAAATCTAATTGCTGATTTCGCTAAACGCCAAGCAGCTCTGGCTGCTAAAAACGTCTAGATAACAATGGCTAGAAGAAGTCACCACTATCGGCGTCCTAAAAAAGAGCCGCCAGAACTTAATATAACGACCTTTCTTAATTTGATGGTCGTATTGGTACCGTTTCTGCTTATTACGGCAGTCTTTTCTCGCATTACCATTATGGAGTTAAGTCTTCCTTCAGGTGAGGGCGGCAGCAATGATAATAAACAACAATTAGTGATCGAAGTTATTGTACGCGAGCAAGGATTGGAAATTGGAAACGGCAAACAAGTGTTGGCACGATTCCCATTATTGAAGGCTGAAGAGGTAGGTCTGGTCGCTGACAAAGACGGTGATATTGATATCAGCAAACTGTATGACATGGCATTGTTGTCAGAGTTTTTGGTGAAAATTAAAGAGAAGTATCCAAATAAGACAGATGCTACCGTGCTGATGGAAGCCAATATCGAATATCGAGTCTTGATTCGCGTAATGGATGGCATGCGCTCGACCTTTATTCGCCAGATAGGTGAAGAGGGGGAAGCCGATGTGCTGCAACAAGTCGTATTATTTCCTGATATTTCAGTAGGTGACGCTCCGTGAAAGAAAATCGGCGCATGAAACGTATGGCGCGCAGCAGTCGCGGTCTTGCGGGTGCTAATCTCAATATGGTTTCACTGATGGATATATTCACTATTCTGGTGTTTTTTCTGTTGGTTAATTCCTCATCCAGTGATGTAATGGAACCACCAAAAAATATCCAATTACCCGATTCCATCGTTGAGGCAAAACCACGCGAGACCGTTATCGTGATGATAACGCCGGATCAAATACTGGTGCAGGGCGAACCCGTTATCAGTACACAAGAAGTTATTGACAGCAACGTGGCAATTATAGAGGCTGTAAAACAGCGTTTGATTTTACAACGCAAAAAAATAATTGGTATCAGTACCAAGGCGGTTGCACAAAGTAAAGAAGTGACAGTGTTGGCGCAACGCACTGTTCCATTTCATGTGATTAAAAAAGTTATGGCAAGCAGTACCAGCGCAGGCTATGAAAAAGTTTCACTGGCTGTAATCCAAACGGCGAAAAAATAAGGCGTATTAATTCCGTGGCAGATGATATAAAAAAAGCGCAGAAGGATATCAATCGTAAGATTGATAATGCGTATGATCGTCTGGAAGTGCTGGAAAGTGAGGAAGGAAAGCTTACTGAGGAATTAGCCCAGCTTAATAAACAGCGTCAGCGTTACCATGTACTGAGTGAACTAAGCGACCAACTGGACAAGCTTGATAAACTTGGTGGTGGCGATCTGTTCTGGGGCGAAACCGTCGATGTTGACAAGGTGCAAAGTGAACAGCTACGCATAAGAAACTTGGTCATTAATTACGACTCACGTGTTGCTGAATTGCAAAGTATGCAACTCAAGCGTGAAGACTCGGTTGAAAGTCTGACCGCAAAAATTAATGTATTAAACGAAGACACGTTAAATCTGCAAGCGCGTGAGGAAGCTATTGCAGAAGAATTTATCATCGAACGTGAAATGAGCGACATGCCGTATCGTCCGATGATGATGCCGTGGAACAAGGATGACAGAGATCAGAAACAGTTTCGTAAAATTTTACTGATTGTTTTACTGTTTTCCATTGCTCTGGGCGTACTGATCCCAATGTGGAATATCCCTGTGCCGGATCGTGTTGAAGTGGTGAAAATTCCAGATCGGCTGGCAAAGCTGATTGCACCAAAACCTGAACCACCACCGCCACCAAAAGTGCAGAAAAAGCTGGAAGAGAAAAAACCAGATAAAAAAGAAAAGAAAAAAGACAAAAAGCCAGAGCCTAAGAAACCCGAAAAAGCCCGTAAAAAGGCAGAGCGGTCAGGTTTGATGGCCTTTAAAGATGATTTCGCAGATCTTATCGATGATACGCCAGTTGCCAAGTTGGGCGCAAAAGCAAAAATCAGCGGCAAAGGCAGCAAGGCAAAAAAGACCACGCGCTCGTTGGTTACTTCTGCTGCAGGCACCACCAGTGGTGGCATCAATACCGCTGCACTCAGTCGTAATGTTGGTGGCAGCGGCGAATCGATAGGCGGCGTAGAATTTTCTCGGGTCGAGAGTTCCATCGGCAGTGACTTCTTTGGTGAGGAACGTCCGTTAAGTGATGGTCCTGGGCCCTCGCGTACCGACGAAGAAATACAAATTGTATTCGACCGCTATAAATCCGCGCTTTACCGTATTTATAATCGTGAGTTACGCAAAAATCCAACCTTGCAAGGTAAGATGGTTTTACGCATAACCATTCTACCAAACGGAAAAGTCTCCGCCAGCTCGGTTGATTCCAGTGATATGGATTCGCCTGATCTGGATACAAAAATCGCAGCACGGGTGAAGAAGTTTAACTTTGGTGCCAAAGAAGGTGTGCCAACCATTACCATTCTTTACCCAATCGACTTCCTGCCTGCCAGTTGATTTTTGTTGATGCTGCTAATCCAATCTACACTGTTGCTTACCTCGTTCCTACGCTCCTGCGTTGGAATGTGTATGTAAACAAGTAACCTCTACAAAAATTAGTGGTTCCCCTTATCTCTTTGGTTTATAAGCTGAATCATGCGGTTTTGTTCTTTTAGATTGGGTGTAATATAAAGTGTCAAGTTAATGACAGAATGGGTGAAAAATTGAAGCCAAAGACTATACTCAATGAATGTTTTTGTGTGGAAGATCACAGCATTGTGCTGATAAATTTTCTATCGTTAAATCCAGAAAAAAATTTAGATAAACCAATCATTTTTTCAACTGAGCTGTTTAAAAGTGTTAACTGGATTGAAGCATAGGAAATTGACCTTTAAAAACCGTCTGCTTGCAAAATGTTTAGTTGCTGGCAGCGTTTTTCTGTGTTCGACAGGTAGTGCCATTGCCGTCGCTAATCTGACCACATCTTCTGCTGCATTTAATAGTGCCGACCCTGCGCGTAGCAACAGCTATATGGATGCCGGTGGTGTTTGGAATGGTGCCACCGAAGTGACGGCGGTGGGTGATACCTTTACGCTCACCATTAATAATACAGCCGCTGGCGCACCTGCGATTGATACTGCCTTTGATTTACAAGATGTCATTGTAACCGTCGCTGCCGGTTTTCAGTTGGCTGCCAATACCTTGAATATCAATAATGTTGTTGGTTTGCCGACATGTCCCAATATTTCAGTGGGGACTGCTCAGCAGTCGGGTGGCGTTGGTACACCGATAACATTAAACATAGACGCTAATGAAGATGTATTGCCCGGTTGTCGGTATGAGCTGAGTTTTGGCTTAACCACTGCAACTAGCGTAGCAGCGGGTAGCCACCCGCTTAGCTACAGTATTAATTACGATGATAACCTGGGTAATCCAGTCGTGGTGCCAGTGCCGCAATCGGTGGATGTGAATACTGGTGGCCTGAGCATTACCAAAACAACTTTAGCTACTTCTGCTGCATCAGGCGCTGGCATCACCTACAATGTTGCCGTTACTTCCACTGGTAGCGGCGGTTTGTTTGATGTCAGGTTAAACGATGTGCTTAGTTCCGACCTCAATGGTTTAACCTTTACCGTACCTAATCCGCCGCCGGGTGCCACCGGCCCTGGGCCGGATGATTATACTTTTGAATACCTGGCGGCCGGTGAAGTGGTCAATTTAACAGTTGATGCCACAGTAACTCCGACACTTGCCTGTCCAATTTTAAATAACAGTGCCAATCTCAGTGAGCGCAGAGCTGTTGCAACGGATAGCGCCGGCCCAGTAAATGTGCAGTTTGATTTTCAGTTTACCAGCGGCGCATTTTCGAATGTAATCACGCATGCAGCGAGTAGTTATTGTGAGTTTTGTGGTGATGGCGTGGTCAGCATTACTGTACAAAACCCAAGCTCAGCATCGCTAACGAATATTACACTGGTTGAAGATTTGTTGGCATCTGGCCTAGTTTACGTTCCGGGAACAACAACAATAAATGCCGTTGCTGCGGCAGATCCTGCAGTTGCGGGCACACAGCTAACATGGAATTTAGCAGACCTTGCTGGCTTATCGAATCATGTTATTAGCTTTGGTGTCCGTAGCATCGTTGCCGAAAATTTAATTACTGCGATTAGAGATTTTAGGGCGACAGTTGATTTTGATGTGTCTTGCCTGGTAGCAAGGCAGTCGGTGAATACTGGCGAATTTGAAGTCCCTATTCGTCAACCTTTGCCCACCATCATAAAAGACGGTCGTAACTTTGATGCTGGGCAGAGCGATTACTCAGACCCGATTTTTGGTAATGAAAATGATGACGTTATCTGGCGGGTGAATGTACAAAATACAGGTCTGGCAAACATGGAAGCCTTGCGCATGAATGATGCCATTGGTGGCAACTTTAACATTGGCTCCATCTGTCCGACGGAAGCGAGTGCAGTGGCAACCGCTACTGCAGGTGGTGGTGTGATTGCGCCTTGTATTGCAATGACTTCACCCTTTAATGTGGCAGACCCGTTTGGTAACATCGCCAACCCAGATGATATTGCCGCCAGCAGTAATGATTTTGTTTATTATGTTGGTCGCATATTGGCGGCGCATACCAATGAAACTAATACTAATGACGTGTCCTGGGGTTGTGCGGTGGACTCTCCAACAGGAGGCTCAATTACTGTACCAGCCTCTACCGGTGGAGGCACACCAGGTGTCACTATTACTGATACCGGTGATTTAAGTACCACGGTAATACCTGCAAATCTGCAAATCACCCAGAGCGTTACCGGCAGTAATCCTGGCCAGCCACTAGGTACCAAAGGCCTGGTTACCGTCACTATCAATAACCAGACTGGCGGTAGCATCAAGAATATTCGCCTGCGCGATACCATACCCATCGGTTATGTGGTGGATGATACTTTTGGTTCAGATGCCGCTCCGGCTGATTGTGACTGTACCGTAAGCTATACCCCAGCATACGGAACCAGTTATGACGGCTTTATCGACACTGTTTTGCGTGATGATCCACAAAGAGCAACGCCCGACCCACTCGATGATATTTCACCCGAATTCACCTTTACCAGTAGCACCATCGGTGCCGATGCGAATCAACAGCATCTACTTCGCCACGGTGATATTGTTACTTTAACCTTCGGTATTATCATGGTTGATCAGGCGCGTTATGACCGTGTTGCCGATCTCGATATTGCTACTGAAAATACCGCAGATGGCACTGATCCAGATAATGCTTTGGCTTATAGCAATGTTGCCAATGTTGATTTTGATGCAGCCGATGCAGCGGGCCCGCAAACTGAAACAGAGAGTAATACTTTTAATGCGACTGCCAATCCAGAAGATCTGGATGTGGACATTTCAGATGCTTTGTTTATTTTAACCAATGACCCTGGCACACCGCTGGACTTGCATGTTGACCTGACTAACAGCGGTGGTCATGATGCCGATGATTACACCCTGTACGTGACATTAGGCCAGGCGATGACAGTCACTGGTACCGGCATCCCGACGGGTTGTGCTGTAACCACCAATCCACCACCACACCCGCTCTGGAACCAGCCTTCATTCATGCCTGTATCGGCCGCAGTTTTTGCCTGTGACCGTGGTACGCATGCTGCCGGAGCCAGCGTAAGATATACCTTTACCGTGCTGAAAGCAGCCAGCCCAGCAGTGGATGATGATTTAACCTTCCGTGCAGATGTTGTTGGTGAAATCCATCAATTTGCCAGCACACCGGGTACACCGTTACCACTAACATTTCCGGCACCAGCCTCCTTGCCAAATACCACACCAAATTTGCAACTGGCAAATAACTATTCGCTGGATGCTTATCGTTCGAGGGTATTAGGCTTTAATCTCACCAAAAGTGCCTGGTACTGTACTGAAAGTGGCTTAGGCGAACTCCCGCCATCGAATCCACCACCGGCAACCCCGGCAGAATTAAATACGCAGATAGGTGAAGACTGTAACTACTTTATTGAATCGGGTGGCTGGTTTGGTTTCGTTACCCCAGGTTTTACCTTGATTGCAGTGGAAAATGTGGCAGTGACCGATGACCTGCCCGATGGCCAGGGTTTTATTCATTTTGGTGGGTCGCCGTTTGATTATACCGGCAGAACCCCAGGTATTACCATGACAGGTGGCCCCGATGGCGGTGCCGGCACTACACCACTGGATGAAACCGATATAACCTGGAACTTTAATGCCAGTGGTGCGGGCATTAGCGTTAAAGACGAATTTTTCAGAGTGAATTTTAAAACACGATTGCTCAATGATCCTGTCGATTTGGCCTATCCCGTACCTGGTGGTTATGCACCGAATCTGCATGGCAATACCAGCACCAATATTGCCCGTACCTCATTTGATGCCATCTTCAACAGCCCTACGGGCAATATAACAATCAGCGTGGATGATGCGGCAGGCATTCCGGGTTATCCAGTGCCTGCGGTGCGAACCGTTGATCTGACCGAAGTAGAACCCAACCTGATCGTCACCAAACAAGTGTGTAATGAAACCTTAAATGGTTTTGGCACGGGTTGTAGTGGATTTGCCGATGCCATCAACAATGGTGATACCGATGACTCTTACATCTACCGTATTACACTTACCAATGAAACCAGCGCACCGATACGTTCGCCTGCCTACAATGTAATTGCTACCGACACTCTGGATGCTTCCGGTTTAATGCTGGTGGTTGATTTTGCTACGGATGGTCTGGATAACGATGGAGATGGTGCTATTGATGGCGCGGATGCTAACGGCGAAGGCAGTATTGCCGGTAATACTATAGGTGTGCCAGCCGTCATTACCATTGATGAGAGTCACAGCACAGCATTATTGCAGATTGATTCAGGTGCGACGATAACCTTTTATTACCGCGTTGATCCGCACATTACCATCGCCCCTTTGCAGCTATTAACCAATTCCGTCAGCCTGTCATTCGATAGTTTACAAGGTGATTTTGGTAATCAAAATCCACCACAGTTGAATAATGCTGCCACCGCACCCAATGATGTGGGTCGTGCACGTATTTATACCTCCATCACACAAATCGCCGATGTGCGCATGATTCCGCTGGCAGTCAATCCAAAAATTGTTTTGGGCTTGTCGAATACAACTTTTGTGCCTTTAGCTGACCCACATGATGTCACTATTGGTGAAGAGATTCGTTACGAGTTGTTTGCGAATTTACCGGTGGCTAATTTAAGGCAGTTAAGAGTGCGAGATGAGCTACCGCCGGGTCTGCGCTGTGTCGAAGGTCAAACGGTGAATCTTGATGCACCGCCGTATGCTGTGGCGATGTTTGTGCCTGGTGGTACTTTTTCCGCAGTTTGTGGCAATACCGGTACGCATGATTTTGTCGAGTGGAATTTTGGTGACCAGGCAGTGACCAATGCCACCCCGGGATTTTTGTTTAATTTCAGAATCGAGTTTATTGCCCGCGTAGAAAATTCCGCTCTCACCAACGAGGGAACGGTATTAACCAATGGCGGTGTGTCGATTACCGATGCGGCGACCTGTACCAGTGCTGGTGGCGGTGGTGTTGGTATTTGCTATCAGGATGGTGCGATTCCACCCAATAACATTGCGCTGAATTTTGGTGCGGTAGCCGTCACTGTGCGCGAGCCGGTCATTGTTTTAACGAAGTCTTTTGCCCCGGTAACAAACAGCGATGCTGCTGATGAACTTTTGGTTACTGTTACCGCCGAAAATACTGGCACCGCTGCCGCATATAATTTACAGATATTGGATGACCTGCTAACCGCAGACATGACGTATATAAATGACAGCATGGCAGGCGCCCACGCGCCGGATGATGATGCAGTGGCAGCAGACAGTAAACAGCCAATATTTAGCTGGGATAGAGTCAGCAACACGCACTATGAAATTCTGCCAGCGGAAACTAAAACCTTTACCTTCAGGGTGCGTGTTGATATCAGCGCACAACCACTGGAAATTCTGGACAATACCTTGCAGGCAAAATGGGACTCATTGCCGGGGCAAGATGTGGCTTTACCGCATGCCGTTGTTGCACCGGGTATCGGTGCCGATGGAACTTTACGGGGTTTAAGAAATGGCGCAGTGCCCAATGCGGCAAATGCAATCAATGATTATGAAGCCACCATAACCGCACAAACCACGGTGCTGCCACTGACCATGACAAAAACCGATTTGGACGTTGGCGTGGTAGTGCCTACCATTGGCGCACACCGTAACTTTGAAGTGGTGATTGATCTACCCGAAGGCACCACTGAGAATTTGATTATCGAAGATGTGTTGGCAACTGCCGGTGTTAGTTATGTACTGCGCCGTGATGGCGGTGCTTTTGATATCACTTACACCTTCCAGGACATCGTTAGTATCGAAGGTTCCGCACCGAGCGAAGGGGTATTTAGAGGGGCAACACTGGGCGTGCCGACGATTCCGCTCGATGGCGACGCTGGCACCATCCGTTGGGATATTGGCCAGGTGATAACGGTAGAAGAAGATGACCAAACTATCAACCTGTTAAATCCACGCATCATTATCAATTATTTTGCACGGCCTAATAATGATGTTGCCACTAATGATGGCGTCACTTTACAGAACAGCGCAACCACAACTTATGACAACGGTGAAACCGCGCTTATCGAAACTTTAAACGATACCACCGCGATACAAACGGTAGTCGAGCCATTGCTGCTAATCGCAAAAGCGGTTAGTAACGTAACCAACCCCGGTGTTGGTCCAGTGGCGGGTGATGTGTTGGAGTACCAGATTACCGTCACCCATGATGCTGCATCCAATGCCACCGCCTTTGACAGTAATATCGTTGATACACTGGACGATAATTTGTTGCTTGATGCCAGCTTCACACCAACAGCATTACTCGATGGTGTTGCGGTAGGCGGCTTTGCTGCTGTACCAACAATCACCGCGCCACCCGCCAGTACCTTCACCTGGGGGCGTGACAATGCCGATAATAATCTGGATATTCCGAATGGCAGTACCCTGATACTGACCTATCGTACCGTGGTGCAAAATACTATTGAAGCCAACTTCATTGTCAGCAATAGTGTACTGATTGACTGGACATCTTTGAATGATAGTGACCCCAGCAGTGCTTTCGAACGAACCGGTGCCGGTTGTCCTGCCACTGTCGGCAGCAATGATTATTGTTCAGCACCCGCAGTAGCCAATATCACTGCCGATGACAGCAACAGCATTATTAAAACCATTATCTTCGATACTTACGATGAAGCACCCTTAAGCACCGCGCTTGATAGCACCGTGCGCGTTGGTGATATTGCCACTTATCAACTGGATATTAATATACAGCAAGGCACCACGGTAAATGCCAGTATTCTGGATACCATTGCGGCGGGATTAGAGCTGGTTGATATTATCAGCATAAATGGTGTTGCTGCCGTTGGCGGATTTTATGCGCCCCCTGCCGCCGGTGTGGGCTCCAACTTTAGCTACCCGCCAATACCCATCGCCAGTGTGCCAGTGGCGGGTGCTCGGCTGAGCTTAAACTGGAGCCTGGGTATTATCACCAATGACTTTACGGGTGATGGCAGTACCGATACGCTGGTCATTATTTACCGTGCCCGTGTGTTTGAAAATGATGTTGCCACTATCGCACAGAGCCCTTCAACATTGCTGACCAACACCGCTAATTTTACTTATATCGACGGCATCGGAAATCCATCACCGGCAGACCCACGACTAAATGATACCGCTGTGCTAACAGTATTACAGCCAGTAATGGATGCTTTAACCAAGACTGATCGCTCCGGCCGCGTGAGTGGCGACCCAGTCGATGTTACCGCCGACACCATGAACTTCCGCCTGCACAGTTGTAACACAACAGGGCTGGCACGCGCTTATGGTTTATTGCTAACCGATAACCTCCCAACACAGTTAAATGAAAGCACCATTGCCGGGCCAACCAATGGTGCTTTAGCACCGGATGTATTTATCGATGGTGTGTTGGCAACACCTGTTACCGATTATATTTATACCCCACCCGCCGTGCGTGGCGGCAATATGGAATTTCGCTTTAATACGCCGATAGATCCGAATGTGTGTATTGATATTGATTTCGATGTCACCTTCTATACTGATTTTGGCTTTGGTTCTTTCAGTAATTTGCTGGACATCAATGAGTATTTCTCCTTACCACCAGCCAACGCACAGTTGTATGGGCCAATCATACCCACTGCCGAATTTATTATGAACAATCCGGCGACTGCCATTCCGCCTCCTGCAAAAGTAAAACTTTCTGCCGACGAAGCCACCATTGGTGATGAAGTGGTTTATCGAATAACCGTACCCAGTGTTGCTACCGGCGCGATTTTATTTGATGTTACCGTTACCGATATTTTGCATGACAGTCTGCTTTATGTCAGCGCCATTGACACCGGTGCCAGTGGTTTTACCATTACTGATACGGTATTGGCGGGTAATACGGTTAACCTTGTTATCGCGCAAATTCCTGCCGGTCAGCAAGCCATTATTGAATTACGTGCCCGTGTTGCTAATAATGTGGCAGCCAATGCAGGCGTAAACTTTAATAACACTGCTAGTTACAGCTATGCCGATGCATCGGGTGGGCTGGTAAATAATGCCGGCAGTGACATAACGGTTAATTCGCTAAACATTGTCGAGCCAGTGGTAACCGTAACCAAAGACGTTGCCAATATCACCAAACCGGGTTTAGCACCGGATGCGGGTGATGTTTTACGTTACACCATAACGCTAACTGCGTCTGGTGGTGCAGCCGCACCGGCTGATTTTAATTCGGATGCTTTCGATTTGTCGCTTGAAGACTCATTAAGTTTAGGCTTACTGTATAACGGCAATGAAACCGTCAATGGTGGCAATACTATAAGCACCCCCGTGATTGTTGGTGATGGTGTAGTAACGCCGCAATCATTAAGCTGGAATCTGGCGGCAGGCAATGCCGACATTGATGTCACAGAAGGCGCTGTCGTCACCGTGGCTTATGACGTTCTGGTATTAGACAGTGTACTGGCCGATCAAAACCTGAGTAACAGCGTCGATATACAATGGAGCAGTCGTGACGGGCCGGATACGCCGGGTGGTTTAGGAGAAGGCGAGCGCAATGGCAGCGCAGTGCCGCCACTAAATGATTACTTCAATCTGGTGTCAGCAGTAACCCTGCAAACCACACCAGACAATAATGTGATTAGCAAAACCCGTTTAACGGACACCTTTAATCCGCTAGACAACATTGTGCGTATTGGCGACATCGTTGATTACGAATTACGCATTACTCTACAGGAAGGCACAAGTGCCAACTTTGTTATTCAGGACACACTTGCCGAAGGTTTGATCTTCGAACAAACAGTTAGCATCAATGGTCAGACCGTGGCGCCTTATCCGGCTGTATCACCGTTTACACACGCCGCTATTTCAGCAGCCGTGGTGGCGGGTGACCCGGCAACGGGGCCGACTACAGTGACCTGGAATGCCGGTAATGTAATCAACGCCGGTGACAATAATATTACTAATGATGATTTTGTTATTGTTTACCGGGCGCGCGTGCTAAATCTGGCATTGCCACAGGTTAATAACACGCCATTAGCCAATAGCGTTAATGTTGATTACGCCATGGCAAGTGGTGCAGCGCCGACAAAAACAGCTAACCAATTGCTCGATCTGCAGCAACCGAATTTATCCGTAGTTAAAACCTCATTACCCGTTGCAGGCAGTGTTATTGGTGCCACTGATGTCGTGACTTATACCATCGATATTATTAATGGTGGTGCCAGCATCGCCTACGATGTCGAACTGACAGACACCATTCCGGCTGGTTTGCGCAGTCCTGCCATTACCATGGTAAGCATGACCCTATTATCGGGGTCAGCTTTACCGGGAATTCTGCCACCGGTTTATAACCCGGTAACGGGTGCCACTAACTGGAACTTCGATACCGGCATCGCCGACCAATACAACATACCCGCCGGTGATACTTTGCGACTAGTTTATAGCGTACAGGCCGATGCCGGACTGGGTACCGGTTTAACCCTAACCAATGCCGCGCAGGTTCAATTCTATTATTCCTTTGATAACGATGCAGTGCCAACAGCATTGCCGGTTACCGGTGTACGTGAAATTTACGGGCCCAGTAATCTTGCGCAAGTAAGCTTAACCAGTACGCCGGCGAATCCATTATTAAAAGCCAATCCGGTCGATTTGAATGCCTCTATTGGTGAAGCAGTTATCTATCGTTTGACCATTCCTGAAGTGGCGCAAACCACGGCTTTATACGATGTGCGGATTCTGGATAATCTGAACGCATCGGCAGCCAATTTGATGTTTTCAAGTGTTACCCGTATTAGCGGCAGTCAGCCTTGGATACCGGCGAACATTGGTACGGTAAGCGACGATTTAATTATTGCGGATTTAACCAACGGCATTGATATTCCTGCCAATGAACAAGTGGTTATCGATATTGCGGTGGTGCTAAGAGATGCCGCGCCAAATACGGCGGCATTGCCAACCTTCAATAATACCGCAAGCTATACCTTTAATCGGGTGAATGATGACAACGCGACTGTCTCCAACGGTTCGGGCAATACCACGCCATTAATGACCATCGTCGAGCCGGATTTAACATTGCTTAAAACCGGGCCGGCAGGCACCGTGAATTTCACCGCAGCCATTGCGTTTAGTCTTGAGATTGAAAATATCGGCAACGGCCCGGCATTTGATACCACGGTCATTGATCGACTACCGGCACTACCAGACAACCCACCACTAACCGGTGGCACCTGTGATACCACGCCGATTAACATTGTTGCCAATGTATTTGCTAATGATGGCGCTACTTTGAACCGAGCCTTATTGTTAGGCACGGATTACACCGCCGTGCATAGTGCAGCACCGACCTGTGAATTGGTGATTACCACCTTGTCGGATACCGCGCGAATTGAAGCCACAGAGAAATTAATCGTCACATATGAGACCACTTTAAATGTCGCTACTCAAAGTGGTGCGCTACTAACCAACATCGCCGGTGTCACGCAATGGTTTAGTCTGGATACGGCGGGTGCCGGTGCAACCGATGAAATCAGAACCTACACACGCACCATTAGTGATGGCACACCCGGCATACTGGATTTCCAGGATGCCTTTACTGTCACCGTTGAAGCACCGATTCTGGAAGTAGAGAAAACCGTGGTCAATGTTACTACCGGTCAAAATCCCGGTAACGATGCCACGCCCAGTGATGTATTGCGTTATACCATTGTCATTAATAACAGCGGTTTGATTGATGCCAATGCAGTGACGGTGAGTGATGCGATTCCACTCAATGCAACCTATGTGGCGAACAGTACAACTTTAAATACTATTGCGGTTCCTGATGCCGGTGCCGGTATCTCGCCGCTGATGGCAGGCTTTGATATTAGTTCTTCTGATTTAACACCGCCACTGCCAGGTGTTGGCGGCGGTGTTATTACCGTGGGTGAGTCTGCCACCATCACCTTCGATGTATTGCTCGACCCGGTGATTACTAGCGGCACCATTATTGAAAATCAGGCAATTGCCGATTCACCTTCTACCGGGCCTTTACCCAGTGACGACCCCAACCTTGCGGGTCTGGCTGACCTGACGCAAACACTGATTACTTCAGCGCCAGAATTTGTCGTGCAAAAAGTTTCACAGGATATAAGTGGCGACCCCGCCATATTGTTAGCCGGTGATACTTTGCGCTATACCCTAACCGTAAAAAATATTGGTCAGGAAAATGCAGTCAGCAGTTTGTTGGCCGACTCCATTCCAGCCAATACCACTTATATTGCTAACAGTACGCGGCTAAATACTGTATTGGTGGCTGATCCAGTCGCGGGTATCTCGCCATTAAATGCGGGCATGTTAATTAATGCGCCGGAAAATACTACGGCTGGGTTTTTACGTGCCGATACAAATCTGGCGGCGAATAATGTTGCCAGCATTACCTTTGATGTAATGATTAATCTTAGCACGGTCAATGGCACCATTATTTCCAATCAGGGATTCTTCAGTGGCTCTGGTGCGGGCAGCGGTGTGTTCCCGTTACAGCCTTCTGATGACCCAGCAACAGCACTGGTCGATGACCCAACCATCGACGTGGTGGGCAATGTACCGGTGGTTGATGTTATAAAAATCGTTGCCATCTTGATAGACGTAAGTGGCAATGCTCAGCTTGATCCGGGTGATACTTTACGCTACACCATTATTAGTAATAACATCGGTGCGCTGGCGGCAACGGATGTAGTGCTAACCGATGCGGTGCCAGCAAACACCACCTATGTTGCCAATAGTACAACACTAAATACGCTGCCTGTAGCCGATGCCGGTGTTGGTATTTCGCCTTTAATTGCGGGCATTGCCATGAGTTCGTCTGACTTAACGCCGCCATTACCTGCCCCCGGTGGTGGCGTATTGTCAGCAGCGGGTTCTGCAACGGTTACATTTGATGTGGTCGTCAATGGTGCAACACCAGCGGGTACGATAATCAGCAACCAGGGTTTTGTTGCCAACAATGAACTGCCAACCGAACCCAGTGATGCCGACGGCAATGATGCCAATGGTAATCAACCGACAGTCATCGTTGTTGGCAATGTTCAGCAATTGTCGATTACCAAACAAGTTTCGGTAGTCGGTGGCGGCGCAGCCGAAGCCGGTAAAATACTGGAATACGTGGTGCGGGTGACCAATATCGGTAGCGTTACCGCCATAGCACCGGTTATTACCGATGATCTTGATCTACCGACTGCTGGGCAAATGAGCTATGTTGCAGGCAGTGGTTTGTTGAATGGTCTACCCGCCGGTGTTGCAGTGGCAGGCTCTGTTATTACCGTAACCATTGGCGATATGGCACCGGCTGCCGTTGCAGAGTTGCGTTTCCGGGCAACGCTTTCTGCCACTCTGCTCATCGGCGAAGCCGTCATCAACACAGCGGATGTTACTTGGAATGTACCGCTAGTTACATTGTCGGCAACGGCTTCCATTGATATTGGTGGCATACCCGGTTCTGTGGTTTTCGGTGGTCAGGTGTGGAATGATATTGATTTTAGCAATGACATTGGCAGCGAAGAAACCTTACTGGCTGACTACCGCGTTGACGTTTTCCGCAATGGCACATTATTAGGCAGTACCACAACCGGTGCTAACGGGGTGTTTGGTTTCAGCGGATTGCCGCCGAACTTGCCCACGGGTGATGCCTATGTGTTACGTTATTTTGCGCCGGGCGCAGTCGCCACCACAGCGACATTGGGTAATGCAAATTCAGCCTTCACTGACGGCCCGCAATTTATATCGGATATTTTTGCCGCATCTGGCAGCAATGTACTCGCGCTGAATCTACCGCGACAGGCAAACGGCGTGGTGTTTGATTCTATATTACGTGCGCCCGTTGCCGGCGTACAACTGAGTATGATTAACCAGACTCGAAGCAATCAGCCAGTGCCGGGTAGTTGTTTTGATGATCCGGTGCAAGCAAATCAGGTGACACTGGTTGATGGTTATTATAAATTTGATTTGAATTTCAGTGATGCTGGTCGCTGTGCGGATGGCGATGAATATGAAATACAAGTAACACCACCAACGTCTGGTTTTATTGGTAGCACTTCTGTCATCATCCCACCACGTATTCCAGTAACCGATGCTGCCTTTGATGTGCCTAATTGTTTGGGTACGGCAGCGGACAGAGTTCCTGCCACTACCCAACATTGTGAAATCAGTGACGGTGATACCCCAGCACCTGCCACCGTACCACCACGCACACCTCGCGCTGCCCGCGATGCCACTGGCACCGGTTATCAACTTAAATTCCTGTTTGATGCGGCATTATTTACCGACCAGATATTCAATAACCATATTGCGGTAGACAGTCGCCAGGAAACCGCCGTGGCTATCTCGAAAGTTGCAGGCAAACTCAATGTAACCCGCGCCGACTTGGTGCCCTATACCATCACCTTCACCAATACTTTGGGCGTGCCGATGTTTGATGTCAGCATCGTGGATAATTTTCCGGCAGGTTTTAAATATGTTGCCGATTCAGCGCGGGTCGATGGTGTTGCTGTAGAGCCGACTCGCGTTGGGCGCACACTGACATGGCCGAGCATGAGCGTTGACATCAGTGAAAGTCGCATCATTAAATTATTATTGATTGTTGGCTCCGGTGTTGGTGAAGGTGAATACGTGAATACCGCGCAAGCATTTAATGAACGCACCGGCGAGATCATATCGCCAGTGGCTACCGCCACCGTCAGAGTTATCCCGGATCCAACATTTGACTGCACCGATGTCATCGGCAAAGTGTATGAAGATAAGAATCTAAACAGCTATCAGGATAAAGGCGAGCGTGGCATTCCCGGTGTGCAAGTTGCCACTGCCAGAGGTTTACGTGTGACCACCGATGCCCACGGTCGTTTCCACATCACCTGCGCGGTGGTAGCGAACGAAGTGCGCGGCTCTAACTTTATTATGAAGCTGGATGATCGTTCTTTACCTGCGGGTTATCGTGTTACCACCGAGAATCCACGAGTGCAACGCGCTACTCGCGGTAAGATGATGAAGTTTAACTTTGGTACCGCCATCCATCGCGTGGTGCGTTTGGATCTTGCCGATGGCGTGTTCGAAAAAGGTTCCACCGAGTTGCGTCCACAGTGGCGTACACGTATTGATTTTCTGATTACTGAATTACAGAAAGAAGGTTCAGTTTTACGTTTATCTTATATGGCGGAGAATGAATTAGAAGATGAAGTTGATGATCGACTTGAAGCCATCGAAGAATTAATTAGTGATCGTTGGCAGGCGTTGGATTGTTGTTATCGTTTAACCATTGAGACCGAAGTGTTCTGGCGCAAGGGTAGTCCAGAAGCGGGCAGGGAGTTTAAGTAATGATAAACTTCCTGTGTAAGACAAAATCTATAAGACGTCCGCTTATAAAACCAGCACTGCTGCTAATATTGTTTAGCATGAGCACGTCTGTTCAGGCGCAAGACTGGTTAAGTTTCGCTGATAACCCGGAAGGCAAAACCACAAAACCACCACTGCAATTAGAAAAGCACCCGCTGGGCAATAACACCGAAAAACATTTCTCGCCCAATATGGAATTCACTCTGTGGTCACAGGATGAAACTTTGTTTAAACCGCAGGAAGACGATAAAGTTGTTACCAAAAAGGTTTTACAAAAAGAAACTGAGACCTTCAAGTTAGAAAATGCGGTGCCGGCGATTGGCTTTAAATCCGGTGAGTCCAATATTCCTGACAGTGCTGTTGAGCGTTTACGTGACGTACTTAGCAGCATGAAAAATCGTAGCAATGTGCGTATCCATTTTATTGGTCACAGCGATACCGATAAACTTGGCCCTAGTTTAAGGGCGAAATTTATTAACAATGTCGGGCTATCAAAATTTCGCGCTCAAGAAACTGCCGAGTACTTTCAGCGGGTACTCGATTTACCGCCGGATGCAGTGTCGTTTGACGGTGCCGGTTCCGCACAACCCATTGCGAACAATAATACGGCAGCCGGTAAAGCAAAAAATCGTCGCGTCGAAGTTCAGGTTTGGTATGACGAGATAACCGAAACAGCTGTTGAAAAAGAATTTGTTATCCCGGCGAAAAAACTTAACCGGCTTAAGGTTTGTCGTAAAGAAACCGTATGTAAGTTAACTTATAAAGAAGGTAACGCACGCCGCGCACGGCTAAAAAATCTGGTGCGACCACTGCGCATAGAACCAGGGCAGGCGGGTGTGCCAACCGCTTTTATTCGACAGATTAACGATACCATGAAAAACTTGGGCGACAAACAAAATGTGGTTATCCGATTTGTTGGTCATACCGATGATCTACCACTGGCAGATGCAGAAAAACGTATTTACGGTGACCACGCCAACTTATCCAAAGCGCGCGCACGTTTTGCTATGTTATATGTGCAGGACAAACTACTGCTGCCTAATGCTGCGGTAAGCAGCAATGGCAAAGGCTTAAAATATCCGGTCGCCTCAAACAACACTGCAAAAGGCCGATCCTTTAACCGCCGGGTAGAGGTAGAGTTTTGGTACGACGACCCATTTGAACAATACACAGAAGATCCGCAGATATGCCCAGAATCTGCTGCATCAGAAACCATCACCCGCACCTTCGATCCGCCTTCAGGTCCGATTCGTGCAATTCGTTTCAAGGATGGAAAGCCAATCATTCCAGAAGGTTTTTCCGAGCGACTGGCTCGAACCTTTAGTGATGTAAAAGATAAAGCTGGCGCCCGTTTGAGTTTTATTGGCTATACCAGTAACCAACGCTTGAGTCGACGTACTGCTATTGTCTATGGTGATGATATTGGTCTGTCAGCATCACGCGCACGTCGTGCCATGGAAATGGTGCAGCAGGAAATGGGACTATCTGATAAACAGGTCGAGTTTAATGGCCGTGGCTTTGTGCATTCCGACGATGTCGCCAGTACCGGTTTTATTCAGTTTGATAGTTCGCGTGTTGAAATAAGAATTTTATACAATGAACTAGCACTGCTCGACGATCAGGATAATCTAGAAATTGAACGCATTGTCCGTCACGGTGAAAAACACAATCCTTACGCACTAAATCTAATGCGTATTACCGTTGACGGTGAACCGCTGTTTGACCCTTTCAAACACACCAAAGATATTCAGCGCTGCACCGATGTCGCGCTAGATGACGCGGATATTCAATTTACCTTTAATAACCTGCACAAAAAACCACGGTTAAATATTACTGCCTGGCCAAACACCATTCGTGGACAGGACATTGCGGGTACGGTAATGCAAGAAAACAAAGTGCATTTCAAAATGTACAGTAACTACCGTAACTTTATCAATCGCGCAGAAGTGCGTGTATTTGAGCTTAAGCAGTCAACACGGTCTGCACCGCTGGCGATTATTTCACTTGATGAAAATGATGTGGCAAGTTGGCAAGCAGACTTTAAAGATTTGGGCGCAACAACTAAACGTCTGGTTTATATTCTGCGGGTTTATGATGATGAAGATAACTATGATGAAACCATTGCGCTACCATTATGGGTAGTGAACGAACTGGATGAAGATGCTGAAGCCAGCACACGGCAACGGGTAGGCGAAAGCGATAAGCAGGTGCTTGAACTTGAGCAACAACTGTTAGCCGGTTATGGTGAAAATCATCTTTATCTGCAACACATAGAAATTAAAGGTGGCACGGTTACCATTAATGGTGGTCAAATTCCTGCCGGACACAATGTTTGGCTAGCAGGTAAAAAAGTACCGGTAAACGATAAAGGCGAATTTGTTAGCGAAGAAATTTTCCCGCGTGGCATGCATACCATTGAAGTCGCGGTGCTGGATAATGAAGGCAATGGTGAATTATTCCTGCGTGATATGGAGTTCAGAAAAAACGACTGGTTCTACGTTGCATTAGGTGACGTAACCATTACTAAAGATCGCACCACCGGCCCGGCGAGACTGGTGACTCAAGATGAAGACTCCTTTAATAATGATATAAACGTCTTCGGCCGTTTTGCCTTTTATACCGAAGGTACCTTCGGTGATGACTGGATGTTGACCAGTAGTGCCGATACGCAAGAAGGCCCGATTGATGAAATATTTAGCAACTTTTTAGAAAAAGATCCACGGGCTTTATTAAGGCGTTTAGATCCCGATTTGTTTTATCCAACATTTGCCGACGATTCAACACTGGAAGAACGCGCACCCACCTCCGGTAAGTTTTATTTGCGTGTACAAAAACATAATAACTACGGTATTTTAGGTAACTTCACCATTGATTACCTGGATACCACCTTGGCGCAAATTGACCGTGGCTTATACGGTATTGCCGGTCACTTTGAAAGCAGAGAGCTGACCAGCTTTGGCGAACAGAAATTTTTGATTGAAGGCTTTGCCGCTGAGCCAGGAACAGTCGCCGGGCGTGATGAGTTCCGTGGCACCGGTGGTTCCTTATACTTCCTGCGGCAACAAGACATTTTGATTGGCTCTGACCGTTTACGCATAGAAGTACGAGACAAAGATTCCGGTATTGTTATCGGCGTTAAAAATTTAGTGCCAGTCATCGACTATGACCTGGATTACCTGCAAGGCAGAATATTGTTAAGCCAGCCACTGTCATCCATTGCTGATGATGGCCTGTTAGTTTCAGATACCTCATTAAGTGGTAACCCAGTATTTTTGGTCTCACGTTATGAATTTTCACCCGGCCTAGTAGAGATTGACACACTGGCTACCGGCGGTCGTACGCATTACTGGTTTAATGATAACGTGAAGATCGGCTTAACCTTAAGTGCGCAACAGCAGGCTGATGAAGACAGCAAACTTAACGGAATCGACTTAACACTGCGTAAAAATAGCGGTACATGGTTGCGTATTGAAGCTGCCAATTCAGAAGGTGCGGGCGCGGGTGCATTAAGTTCCTTTGATGGTGGTTTTACTTTTGACTCACTAAATAATGGCAATGATGTTAATGCCAAAAGTAATGCCTTCCGTTTAGAAGGTAGCGCCATCATTGATGATTTGATTGCCGGTGGCAGCGGCACGGCAACCTTTTACGCGCAGCGTAGTGACGCTGGATTCTCCGCCCCCGGACAGCTAACAGCAACTGACTTAACCTTGGTGGGTGGTCGTTATAATACGCAGATAAACAAACGTGTTGATCTGGACATAAAAGTGGACTCACGAAATCAACAGCTGGGATTAAAAACCGAAGTGCTGGACGCTTCATCCTCCTACCAGGCAACAGACCACTGGCGTCTTAGTGGTGGTGCCCGTGTTGATGCCAGAACCGATAACGCTATATTGGTACCTTTAACACAAAAGCAAGGTGACCGGTTAGATCTAGCAGCAGAAGCCCATTATGATTCCAAAGCCAACTGGACAGCCTATGGTTTTGCACAAGGCACTGCGGCTAAAAATGGCAATCGCGAAGACAATAACCGCATTGGTTCTGGCGGTAGTATAAGACCCAATAATCGATTAACACTGGATGGCGAATTATCATTAGGTAGCCAAGGTACAGGTGCCAGAGCCGGCATGGATTATCTGGTGACTGAACGTACCAATGTCTACAGTGCATACAGTTTTGAAAATGCGCGCTCGGATAATGGCGTAAGTGCCCGTCGAGGAAACTGGAACAATGGTATTCGTTCACGTTATACCGACACCATCAGCATGTATGCAGAACAACGTTACGCCCACGGTGACGTGCCCACCGGTTTAACACATGCTTTTGGTGTTGACTACGTTCCAGATGAGCGTTGGAATTTCGGTGGTAATATCGAAATGGGTGAGTTGGAAGATAAAAAAACCGGTGCCATTACAGACCGCAAAGCCATTGGCGTAAACGCCGGCTATAACTTTGGCGCAGTGGTTTATTCCACCGCGCTTGAATATCGTCTAGATGGAACTGAAAGTCTAGCGGCAGCAAATTCAGATCGAACAACCTGGTTAATGAAAAACAACCTAACCTATCAGGTCGATTCAGACTGGCGTTTCCTTGCAAAAGTAAACCTCTCTCGCAGTACCAGCACATTGGGTGATTTATTCAGTGGCAACTTTACCGAAGTAGTCGCGGGTTATGGTTATAGACCAATCGATAATGATCGTCTGAATACACTAGTGAAATACACCTATTTCCACAACGTACCTTTTGGTGATATCTCTAATACCGACCCAGTCACCGGACAGGTGGTAGGGGCAAGCAGCCCGATTGATTTCATTCAGAAAAGTCACATCTTTTCATTCGACGCTATTTATGATTTAACCCAACGCTGGAGCATCGGCGGTAAATATGCTTACCGACTAGGTCAAGTGGCACAAGATCGTCTAAATCCAGAATTTTTTGATAGTCGCGCCAGCCTCTATGTTCTACGTGCCGACTGGCACTTCACCCATCGTTGGGACGCACTAATCGAAGCTCGATTATTAGACTTACCCGATGCACAAGATCAAAGAGCCGGTACCTTGTTAGGCTTATACCGACATGTCGGAAAAAATCTAAAAATTGGCGTTGGTTATAACTTTACCGACTTTTCAGATGATTTAACAGATCAAAGCTTCAACAGTCAGGGCGTGTTTGTTAACTTTGTAGGCAAGATGTAAAACTAGGAAAGCTCAGGAA